>DRBW01000253.1 GCA_011042705.1 Caldifarciminota bacterium | reverse complement strand
GGCATATGTCGGTCTTCTTGACGATCCCTCTCCGTGTCGAGAGAAAGATGTAGCGGCCCGGTAAGAAGTCATCGAAGGGAATCATGAAAAGAATTCGTTCTGACTTTTTGAGGCTTATGAGATGGAATATGGGTCTCCCCTTGGCATGAAGCCCCCCTTCGGGGATCTCATAGGTCTTGAGCCAGAATACCCTTCCCCTATCGCTGAAGAGCATGAGATAGCTGTGAGTATTGGAGCTGACGACCGCAATGGGGAAGTCGGTTTCATAAGTTGTGATGCCGCTCTTTCCCGTTCCTCCCCTCCCCTGTTGCCTGTAGGCTCTGACCGGCGTCCTTTTGATGTACCCTTCGTAAGTCAACGTCACGACCACTTCTTCCTGAGGGATCAGGTCCTCTATCTCGATATCCTGGGGTTCCTCTTCGATGATCTCGGTTCGACGGCCGTCGGCGAATTTTTTCTTCATCTCCTGAACCTCCTCCTTGATGACTTCCATGAGGAGCGTCCTGTTCTGCAGGATGGCCCTGTACCTCTCGATGTCCTTTATCAAAGACGCGTATTCTTCCTCGATCTTCGTCCTTTCGAGCCCGGTGAGCTGGTGGAGCCTCATATCAAGGATCGCCTGGGCCTGAACTTCGGTGAAGTCGAAGCGCTCCATGAGGCGGACCCTGGCCTCTTTGGGGTCCTTCGAGCTCTTTATCAGCTGGATTATCTCGTCGATGTGATCCAGGGCCTTGAGAAAGCCCTCGAGAATGTGGGCTCTCTTCTCTGCCTTTTCGAGCCTGTAACGGGTCCTGCGGGTGACCACCTCCTCGCGGTGGCTGACATATTGCTGAAGCAGCTCCTTCAGGTTCAATATCCTGGGCTCACCGTCAACGAGAGCGAGCATTATGACGCCGTAGACGACCTGAAGGGGAGTGTGCTTCAGAAGCCTGTTCAGGATAACCTTTTCCTGTGCGCCCTTCTTCAGCTCTATGACTATTCTCAGCCCCTCTCTGTCCGATTCATCCCTCAGGTCTGCTATTCCTTCTATCTTCTTGGCCCTGACGAGCCCGGCTATCCTCTCGATTATGAGAGATTTTGAAATCTGAAAGGGAATCTCCTTTATGACTATGCTGGGCGGCCTGCCCTTTTTCTCCTCAAATTCGATTTTGGACCTGACGAGAAGTTTCCCTTTGCCGGTCCTGTAAGCCTGGACAATGCCCGACCTCCCGATTATCTCGCCGCCCGTGGGGAAATCGGGCCCCTTGACGAATTGAAGGAGCTCGTCGACAGGGGCATCGGGGTGATCGATGAGGTAGATGAGCGCATCGGCAATCTCCCCGAGGTTATGGGGCGGAATATTGGTGGCCATACCCACGGCGATCCCCGAACAGCCGTTGGTCAACAGGTTGGGGAACTTGGCGGGCAGAACGACGGGTTCCTTCAGCCTGCCGTCAAAGTTGGGCACGAAATCGACGGTCCCCTCATCGAGGTCATTGAGAAGCTCGACCGCCACCTTTGACAGCCGTGCCTCAGTATACCTGTAGGCAGCGGGAGGGTCCCCGTCGATCGAGCCGAAATTCCCCTGTCCCTCGATCAGAGGGTACCTGAAGGAGAAATCCTGCGCCATCCGGACAAGGGCGTCGTAAATGGGAAGATCTCCGTGGGGATGGTACTTCCCTATGACCTCCCCGACCACCGTGGCGCATTTCCTGAAGGGCCTGTCGGGGAAAAGCTTGAGATCCCTCATAGCATAGAGGATCCTCCGCTGCACGGGCTTGAGGCCATCCCTGGCATCGGGCAACGCCCTTCCCACGATCACGCTCATGGCGTAATCGATATAGGAAGAGCGCATTTCCTCTTCTATGAGGGTCTCGATAATACGGCTCATCTCGTTCTCTGTGTAATTATAAGGGATTTAAGGGCGAAAGGGAAAGGAATCGTTAGCGACTCATCTCCCTCGCACATTTAGAGCAATAACGAGTCCAGGGTATGAGCTCCAGCCTCTCCTCCTCGATGGCGGCGCCGCACTTCTCGCATATGCCATAGGTCCCCCTGTTTATCCTCCTCAGGGCCTCTTCTATCTCCATCAGGGTGGAAATGTCTCTCGAGGCCAGTTTGGATTTCAGATCCTCGGTCAGAGAGATGTGAGCCCAATCCTCCAGATCCCTGGGCTCACTCCAGCTCTCCCCGATTCTCTCTTCGTCTTCCTTCTCCGACTTCAGGTTTTTCAATATTCTCTTCTTTTCCTCGAGCAGCATGTTCTTAAAACGCTCTATATTTATGGTTTTCATAGTGCCTCCTTTGAACGGTCATCAAGGGGACAGATTAAAGCAAAGAGCGTGATATTTCAAGAACGAAATCCGTGGGGCGCTGGTTGTTTTAATGCCCGATTTGGTTTATAAATAAACTCTGAAATCGGAGGACATCCTTGGAGAAACCTGAGGAATATCACGTCAGGCTGAAAAAACTCGAGGAACTCAGGAAAATGGGGATCAATCCCTATCCCTATTCCTGCGAGATAACGCACAAAGCCGAGGAGATAAAAGCATCTTTTCCCCTTCTCGAAGGGAAGACCGTGAGGGTCGCCGGACGCATAATGTCCAGAAGGGTCTTCGGAAAGCTCATCTTTTCGCACATAAGGGACGAGTCGGGTGATATTCAGATAGCTTTTCAAAAGGGAACTTCGGAGCTATCTCCGCCCGTCGAGGACATGGAGCCCCTCAAGTTCGCGAAGAAATACCTCGACATCGGCGACATAATTGGCGTCAAGGGCGTGGTCTTCAAGACAAAAACCGGGGAGATCTCCGTTTTGGCCGAAGAATTCAGCCTCCTTGCCAAAAGCCTCTACCCCCTACCGGAAAAGTGGCACGGACTGCGAGACAAAGAACTGCGTTACAGGGAGAGATACCTTGATTTCATAGTGAATCCGGAAGCCCGGGAGATAATGAAGAAGAAATCCCTCATCATATCGAAGCTGCGCAATTTTCTGGACAGAAAGGGATTTCTCGAATTCGAGACGCCGGTACTTCAGCCCCTTTACGGAGGCGCAACGGCAAGGCCCTTCACGACGTATTCGGAGGCCCTCGACGCCAGGCTCTACCTCCGCATCTCCGACGAGCTCTATTTGAAGAGGCTGCTCGTTGGAGGATTCGAGAGGGTTTATGAGATCTCAAAGGACTTCAGGAACGAGGGAATCGACCGCCTCCATTACCCCGAGTTCATAATGCTCGAGGCATATGCCGCCTATTGGGACTATAACGACATGATGGAAATGGCCGAGGAACTGCTGACATCGCTCGTTCAGGAGATACACGGCGACACGGAAATCCAGTATGGGGAGATGAAACTATCTTTCAAAAGGCCCTACAAAAGGGTGAGTTTTGTCGGTGAAATAGAAAAGCAGCTCGGCAAAAATCCCCTGGGCATGGAAACAGATGAACTGCGAGAGGCGGCGGAAGAACTGGGGATCCCAGGAGCCGAGAAACTTCCGCAGCACAAAATAATTGACAAGATCTTCGACCGGCTGGTGGGAGAAAACCTGATCGACCCGACCTTCGTCCTCGACCATCCCCTCATCCTGTCTCCCCTGGCCAAAAAACACAGGGAAAATCCGGGGCTTGTGGAGAGGTTCGAGCTCTTCGTGGCTGGAATGGAGATCGCCAATGCCTTCTCGGAGCTAAACGATCCGGTCGATCAGAGAAGGAGGTTCGAAGAACTTGTTAAATTGAGGAAAAAAGGAGACGAAGAGCTCCCTCCCGAGATCGATGAGGACTTTCTCCTGGCTCAGGAACACGGAATGCCCCCTGCAGGCGGCATCGGAATTGGGGTCGACAGACTGGTGATGATCCTGACCAACCAGCCCTCCATAAGGGACACGATCACTTTCCCCCACTTAAAACCCCGTTCCTGAATGTTCAGGAAACCGGAAATCTTCATCGGCCTCCATTACCTCAGGATCACGAGGAAGGGCTTCATCTCGTTCTTAGCCTCCTTTGCGATTGCCGGTGTTTTCATAGGAGTGGCAGCTCTCATCATAGTCATCGGGATAATGAGCGGCTTCCACAGTGAGCTCCGGAAGCGCATCCTCGGCCTCACCCCCCACATCCTGATCACGAGATTTTACGACCAGCCGGTGGAAAGCCTTTCCTCCGTCGAGGAAAAGCTCAAGGATGTGAAGGAAATAGCCGCTTATGCCCCTTACATCTATACCAAGGGAATGATCAAGAAGGGCATCTATACCGACGGTGTGGTCATCAAGGGAATCCCCCCTGACGGCGGAGTTAAGGGAAAAGAGCTCGAAAAGATGATTGTGATGGGGGAGTTCAGCCTCGATACGGGTAAAGTGCTTCTGGGGACCGACCTGGCCGCGAAGCTGCGCGCCCTTCCCGGCGATACGATAACCCTCTATTCCGCCCTCAATGCGATGGAAACCCCTCTCGGGATGACCCTCATTTCGAGAAAGCTGGTCGTCGCTGGGATATTCGATGCCGGCCTTTACGATTACAATACGAGCTTCGTGCTCGCCAGCCTTCGGGATGTGGCAGACCTCACCGGCTTCGAGGGTGCGGTTTCCGGCGTGGAAGTCGACATAAAGGATCCAGCTGAAGCCCCCCTCGTGGCAAAGGAACTCAACGGCCTTCTTTCCTATCCCTTCAGGGTTACAACCTGGATCGACATGAATAAGAGCCTTTTTTCGGCCCTCAAACTGGAAAAGCTGGCCATGTTTATAGTGCTGATCCTCATCGTCATCGTCGCCTCCTTCGGCATAGTGGCGACCCTGTCCATGCTGGTCAAGGAGAAAACAAGGGAGATCGGCGTTCTGAGGAGCATGGGCGTCACGAAAAGGGGAATACAGAGGATTTTCCTGTTCGTGGGAATACTGATAGGAAACCTGGGAGCTATATCGGGGGCGATATTCGGCATAGCCGCCGGAGAACTAATAGAAAGGCTTCACCTGATCAATCTGCCCCCGGGGGTTTACTTCATCGACAGGCTCCCCGTGCTCATTCAGGTCGAAGACGTGGCAACAATCCTCATCTCGGCCTTCGCCATAGTGCTCATAGCGAGCTTCTACCCTGCTAAGAAAGCCGCCGATCTACCTCCAAGCCAGGCCATCAGATATGAATGACAGGATCATACTCGAGGCGAAACACGTCAGAAAGGTCTTCAGGACCGGCCCACAGGTGCTTGAAGTTTTGAAGGACGTCAACCTGAGGATCGAGAAAGGACAGATAGCCGGGATCTTCGGCCCATCCGGGTCTGGCAAAAGCACCCTCCTCCACATCCTGGG
>DRBW01000177.1 GCA_011042705.1 Caldifarciminota bacterium | reverse complement strand
GCTGCTGTGAGGGTCATCACAAAGGTGACAGCAAAGCCCATTCCTATAGCTGAGGATGCCTTGCCCGAGACGCCGAGGAAAGGACATATTCCCAGGAAATAGGAAAGGACGAAGTTGTTGACGAGTACAGTGGCGATTATGATTATCAGAAGGCTCATATCAGCTCTCCTTCTTTATCATGTTCTTGAGCCCTACCAGAACGCCCAGCGTGATGAAGGCTCCGGGCGGGAGGATCATGACTATGAGCGGATGAAACCAGCTTCCCAGAACGCGGTGCCCGAACCAGGTACCAAAGCCCAGTATTTCCCTTATGGAGCCGAGGAGAAAGAGGACCCACGTGAAGCCGAGCCCCATGCCGAGGGCATCGACGAGCGAGAGGCCAACAGAATTCTTTGAGGCGAAGGCTTCCTGCCGGGCGAGGATGATGCAGTTTACTATGATAAGCGGTATAAAGGGGCCCAATGCTTTGGATATGTCGGGATATTTTGCCTTGAAGAAGAGGTCAGTCATGGTCACGAAAGTAGCTATGACGACGATGAAAGAGGGGATTCGGACCTCAGAAGGGATGAGCTTCCTTATCGCGGAGACTATCAGCGACGACATGACGAGGACGAAGATGACGGCCAATCCCATGGCGACCCCGTTTATCGCGCTGTTGCTGACGGCCAGCGTCGGACACATTCCGAGCAACATGACCAGAACGGGGTTTTCTTTCCAGAGGCCCTTGACGAATTCATAGGAGGCGGAACCCTTTTTCATTCCTCACCTCCCAGAGCCTTTTTGAGTTTCTCGAATGCCTGATTAACAATTTTCGTGACCGCTTTGGACGAGATGGTTGCCCCGGTTATCGCCATTATCTCGTGCTCGTTCTCAGGTTTTCTTCCCTTCACGACGCAGAGCTCGGGCATCCGATCTTTGAACTGCTCCTTGAACCAGTCTTCAGTTATTCTGTTGCCGAGTCCTGGCGTTTCAACGTTTTCCAGAATTTCGAGACCGGTTATCTTCGTGACGTCTCTGTCGAATCCGACCATCAGTTTGATCATTCCCTGAAATCCGCTGCCCTCGGTCAGGACCGCATATCCGATAACCTCGTCGTCCTTCCTGCCGATGAAGTAGGAGGTATGATTATCGATCTTTACCTCTTTGTATTCCTGAACCCCGGGCAGCACTTTGGTCACTGCCTTTTTCTTCGCTTCCTCGTTGTTTTTCTCGATGGAATCGATGGCAGAAACATAGGTGTAAGCTAAAATACCGCCCGAGGCCAGGGCGATGGCAGTGAGAACAGCTATCATTTTAAATTCCAGTTTCATTTCCTCACCTCTCCGAATCTTTTGGGAACTATGAGCCTGTCAATCCATGGCCTCACGGAATTCATAAGGAGGATGGAGAACATGACACCCTCGGGATATCCTCCGAAAAGTCTGATGATTATGACGAAAATCCCGGCACCAATCCCGTAGATCACCCTGCCTTTTGGCGTCACCGGCGATGTTACCATGTCGGTTATCATATAGAAGGCTCCAAGCATCAGACCCCCGGCGAGGATGTGGAACAGGGGATCGGGATATTTTTGCGGGTTTATCAGCCAGAAAACCCCTCCGAGCAGAAATACCGTTCCTATGTAGGAGAGTGGAAGCCTCCAGTCTATGTACTTCTTATAGATGAGGTAAAGGCCTCCCAGGATGATGAGCAGGGCCGAGGTCTCGCCCATCGATCCGCCCGTGTTTCCGATCAGCAGGTTGATGTAGGGAGTCTTTATGTGGGAGAACTTCATGGCCGTCAGGGGGGTGGCCTGGGTTATGACGTCGAGCCCGAAGATACTCCGTATCGGAGGTGAGTATACCGTAGATTCTACCGGGAAAGCCGCCATCAGAAAGGCTCTGCCGAGGAGGGCGGGGTTGAAGATGTTGTTCCCGAGGCCGCCGAAGATCTGTTTCCCGAAGGCAATGGCGAAGAATGAGCCGATGGCGGCGGCATAGAGAGGAAACCTTGGCGGAAGGATCAGGGCCAGCAGGATGCCCGTTATCACGGCGCTTCCGTCGAAAACGGCGCTCGTGTCCTTCTTGCGCAGGAGGAGGAAGAGGTATTCCGTCAGGAGTGCAGTTGCGACGGTAACGACGGTCAGAAGAAGCGCCCTCAGGCCGAAGAAATAGATCCCGGCTACCAGAGGGGGGACAAGGGATGCGACCGTTCTCCACATTATCCCCCTTATGTCCTCCCGGGCGAAGATATGTGGAGAGGGGGTTATGTACAGACTGTTTCCGCTCATATCGCCTCCTCTCATGCTTTTTGAGCCAGCAGCCTGAGCTCGGCCTTGGCGTATTTGAAATACTGGACAAGGGGAATTCGGGCGGGACAGACGTAAGAACAGGATCCGCACTCAATGCAGTCCAGGACGCCGATCTCTCTTGCCTCCTCGAACCTCTTGTTTTTGATCAGGTGAGCCATCCGCGTGGGATAGAGGAACATGGGACAGGCCTCAACGCACCTTCCGCAACGTATGCAGTCCCTTTCTCTGGGAAGTTCCACTTCCTTTGCGGTCATGAGGAGGATGCCCGATGTACCCTTGAGAACAGGGACATCCAGGGTATACTGGGCTATCCCCATCATGGGCCCTCCCATGATGGCTTTCACGGGCTCTTCTGAAAGTCCGCCGGTCATCTTCAGGAGGTCCTCGACCTTTGTGCCGATCCTAACTAAGTAATTGCCGGGATTGGCCGGAGCCCCGCCCGTCAATGTCGTTACCCTTTCTATGAGGGGCATCCTGTATCTCACCGCGTGATAGACGGCACGCGAAGTTCCAACATTCTGGACCAGCGCCCCCACGTCCATGGGAAGCCCGCCGCTCGGCACCTGCCTTCTCGTCAGAGCCCAGATAAGCTGTTTCTCAGCTCCCTCCGGGTATTTGGTCTTCATGACAGCCACCCTGAAATCGGGATAGTCCCTTACGGCTTTTTCCATAGCCTCGATGGCCTCGGGCTTGTTGTCCTCTATGGCTATGAATCCCCTTTTTGCGCCCACGGCTTTCATTATCAGGTAGGCTCCCTGAACTATTTCATCGGCTTGCTCGCGCATGAGCCTGTCGTCGGCGGTGAGATAGGGCTCACATTCGGCGCCATTTATAATCAGGGTGTCGATGGGCTTCTCTTTGGGAGGAGAAAGTTTCACGTGAGTGGGAAAGGCAGCGCCTCCCATGCCCACTATCCCGGCCTCTTTGACCCTTTCCACGATTTCCTGGGGCGAGGCATTCAGGTAGTCCGCATCCTCCTTTATGCTCTCGTCGAGGGTGTCCTCTCCGTCAGGCTCGATGATTATAGCTGGCAGAGATTTCAGGGCCACGGGATGGGGCCATTCGAAAACCCGTTTTACTTTGCCGGATGTCGGCGAGTGAATGTTCGCCGATATGAAACCCTGGAGTTCACCGATTTTAGTGCCCCTGTACACGGTCGCGCCCCTGTCGACCAGCGGCTTTGCCGGAGCTCCTGTGTGCTGGGAGAGCGGAATTATAACCTCTTCCGGGATACCGATCTCCTTTATGGGGTTTTCCGAAGTATATTTTCTGTAAGGAGGATGAACGCCTCCTTTAAAGGTAAACCTCATCCCTCTCTCCTTTTGGGCAGAATTATACAGGACATAGGTGCTCCTCGGAATTGAGGTCAAAAAAGGGGTTCCCGCTTCTGCGGGAACCCCTCGATTTTCTGACGATGGGGTTTACACCCATCCCCTGAGTTTCATCGCTTCCACGACTCTCTGCACGGCCACCAGGTAGGCAGCGAGTCTGGGATGAACCTTCCTCTCTTTATACTGCTCCAGGACGTCGTTGAAGGCCTTGGTCATCTTCTTGTCGAGCTCCTCGTGGACCCTCTCTATGGACCAGTAATATCCGTTTATGTTCTGAACCCACTCGAAGTAGGACACGGTGACGCCGCCCGCATTGCACAGGAAGTCGGGGATGACGAATTTGCCGTTCTTGTGGAGTATCTCGTCGGCCTCAGGAGTGGTAGGTCCGTTGGCGAGCTCAGCGATTATCCTGGCCTTGATGCGCGGGGCGTTTTCGGCTGTTATAGCGTTCTCAAGAGCTGCAGGGACGAGGACCGTCACGTCGAGCTCGAGAAGCTCTTCGTTGGTGATGGGAGTCGTGCCCGGGAAGTCGACAACGGAACCCGTCTTTCTCTTATGTTCAAGAACGGCATGGGGGTCAAGGCCCTTCTCCGAGTAAATGCCTCCCCTCGAGTCGCTGACAGCCACTATTTTAGAGCCGAAGAGCTCCTTCGCCAGAATGGCACCGAAGGAACCGGCGTTTCCGTAACCCTGAATGGCGAAGGTGGCTTCCTTGAGATCGATGCCGAGAAACCTGGCGGCTTCCCTGACGGTATACATTCCGCCCCTGGCCGTGGCATCGCCCCTTCCGAGAGAACCTCCGAGAGGAATGGGCTTGCCAGTGATCACTCCGAAGGCGTTATAGCCCACTATCTTGGAGTACTCGTCCATCATCCAGGCCATGATCTGGGGCGTGGTGTACACGTCGGGGGCAGGGATGTCTTTCTCGGGCCCGATGAAGCGCCCGATAGCCCTGATGTATCCCCTGGCAAGGTTCTCGAGTTCTTTCTCCGACATCGCCTTAGGGTTACAGATGATGCCGCCCTTAGCGCCTCCGTAAGGAATGTCCATAACGGCAGTTTTCCAGGTCATCCAGGCAGCGAGAGCCCTGACAGTGTCGATGGTTTCCTCGGGGTGAAAACGGATTCCGCCCTTCGTCGGGCCCCTGGCGTCGTTGTACTGCACCCTGAACCCCTGGAATACCTTCACTGTCCCGTCGTCCATTTTAACGGGAATTTCGACATGAAGTTCCCTCAGAGGGTTTCTGAGGATAGCATGGGATGCCTCATCCAGCTTGAGGATCTTCGCGGCTTCGTCCAGCTGTCTCTGGGCGATCTCGAAGGGGTTTAGCTTGTCAGCCATCCCTTACCTCCTTTTGTATTTTGAAAAGTTAAACAGCCTCAAAAGAGTGACGATTAGCAAAAAATTTTAATGGTCAAAGTTTCGTAATGTCAAGAAATTTGATAAATTTTCAAAATGTGCATTTTGAAAGCTTGAAAGGATCGCCGGGGCGATGCTGTTAAATTTCTTTTCCGGCAGAAATGGCGAGCAGCTACAGTTCTAAGTTGCTGTGTCCCAAAGTGATTTGTCTTTAAAAGTTGACAGGACCGAGGACGCCACATATCGATATCTTACACAAAAGAGAAAAAGAAGGAGGGAAAAGGAGGAAGTTATGGGG
>DRBW01000077.1 GCA_011042705.1 Caldifarciminota bacterium | reverse complement strand
GAATATTACCTGACGGACGTTATAGCTATTCTTCAGAGAAGGGTGGGAGGAGTTTACGCCTATAAGATCCAGGATTGGACCGAGGTCTTGGGCGTCAACGACAGGCGTCAGCTTTCCATGGCTCAGGAGGTCATGGAAAGGAGGATCATAAGCAAGTGGATGGAGAGGGGCGTTACTTTTCTGAACCCCGACCAGGTTTACATCGAGTACGACGTCGAGCTCGGCAAAGATTGCGTGATCTATCCCTTCGTTTCCCTTCTCGGAAAGACGAGGGTGAAAGACGGGGTTGAGATCGGCCCCAACGTGGTTCTGAGGGATGAGGAGGTGGGCTTCGATGAAAAAGGTTGACCTCGACGTAAGGCACATAGCCAGGCTCGCCAGGCTCAGGCTTTCTCCGGAGGAGGAGAAAAAAATGGAGGTCCACTTCCGAAGGATGCTGGAGTTTGTTGAGATCCTCGACGAGCTGGACCTACGGCTCATAGAGCCGATGGTTTATCCCCACGAGGGCTTTCAGAGGCTCAGGGATGACGTGCCGAGAAAAGGACTCGAAAGGGAAAACGCCCTGATGGACGCTCCAGATCAGTATCTATTCTACTTCAGGGTGCCTTCGCCCCTCAGAAAGGTCATGAAGAGGAAGTAAGGCTGAGTTTTTCCTCCAGGCACTCGAGTGCCTTTTTGCCCCTTTCTCCAGTGGCCCTCAGGGAAAGCGATCTCCTTTTGCTCCCCAGGTGCTCAAAGTACACATAGATGACTTCGTCGTCTCCGATTATATCCCGGCCCTTTTCAGCCCATTCCACGACCACCACACCCTCTGGATCGAGCAGGGCATCCTGAAGTCCCAGGGAGTAAATGTCCTCTGCACTGCTCAGACGGTAGAGGTCAACGTGATAGAGGTTTTTCTCGCCCCGATAGATGTTGATGAGGGTGAAACTGGGGCTCCGTATCTTTTCGATTCCGAATCCCCTCGCAAGCCCCCTGGTGAAGGTGGTCTTCCCGGTCCCCAGGTCTCCGATGAGGGCGATCTTGATCGGGGTGGAAAGGCAGGCGGCCAGCGTTTCTCCCACTCGCTCGGTCTCTTTCGAGGATCGGGTGCGCACGGAGATCTGCATGGATTTCATTATACAATCGGGGCTCTGAGGCTTGCAATGCTCCTGAGGGGCGATTAAATTAAAATCATGCCGGAGCTCAAAGGACCAGTATGGCTCATGCAGCCCATTCCCTACTGGGGCGAAGAGCTGCAGGGAGAGTGGATTTATGAGCCCAAGTACGATGGCTGGAGGCTCCAGGTAATTCGCTATCGCGATGGCAGGGTGGAGCTCTGGGGACGGCGCCTCGAGAAGAGGCCCAACTGGACAGAGAGGCTTGCTTTTTTGAGCGAAAGGGCAGGGGAGCTCTTCCCCGAAGGCATACTGCTGGATGCCGAACTCTGTTCCGACAGGGGGCGCGATTTTGTTGTTTCGCTCTTTTCGAGAAGGCCGAGGGCAAAGCCCCTCGTATACGTCTTCGACGTGATTTTCTATGGCGGTGAATTCGTGGGAGACCGGTCTCTCTTCGAGAGAAAAAAGATCCTGGAGGGACTCGGATTCGCCGATCCCTTTTTCATGGTGAGGGGCGAGCGGCTCAGAGACATAAAAGAGGCCCTCGCCTCAGCCCTTGAGAGGGGCCACGAGGGAATAGTCATCAAAGAGACCGGTTCTCCCTATGAGCTCGGGCTGGATGGGCCGATAGCCACGCTTTACTGGAGAAAGATAAAGGGGACCCTTTATGGCCCTCAGAAGAGGGAGGGATGATGAGATGAAAGTAGGAAGGTTTCAGGTAATGGCGACCCTTCAGGCCGCCCGGGCCTACGTGCTGGGGTTGCCACTGGAATCGGCGAAGAGCTTCGGGCTCAACAGGGCTATCTTCTATGCTGCTGCAAAGAAGGGGTTTACCGGAGCCAGAAAGAAGCCCTATCCCTCGGAGATAAGGGTGAAAAAACCGCTTCCAAAAGAGAAGGTCGAGAAGATAAAGGAGAGTTTCGAGATATTTCAGCTGGGCGACGAGATGGCCTATTCGGTTATTATCGACGGGAAACGTTATTTCGTCATAGGCAATGAGGTTCAGACCGAGGAAGATTTCGAGAAAAACATCGAGAGGAGGTTCGGGGGAAAGTTCGAGGAGGCCTGGAAGGAGGCACTGGAAATAGTTAAGTCCTGCGACAGGGGAGTGCTTCTCTCCCAGAGATACTTCTTCGAGACGGTGTACAAGCCCCGAAGGGACCAGCTGGCCAGGAAGTGGTCCGAACTGGCCTCGGGTCAGACCTCATAGAGTCTCTTCGGCCATCTTTTTCCTGATATAGGCCTTCAGGACGTTGTAATAGTTGACCTCGCCGATTATCTTTCCCTCCTCGTCGAGGACGGGGAGGGCGTCGAGGTAGTTTCCGCGCATGAGCGTGATGGCCTCCTCGAGGGTCGAATCGAGCTTCAGATAGAAATTGCTGTAGGACGCCAGTTCTCCGGCCGTGGTTGCTTTGATGATGTTCAGTATTTCCGGAGTGAGAACCTCCTCCGTATCGGCAGCATAGGGCCAGAGATGGAGGACGAAATCCGAGAGCTTTATGGTTCCGATGAACTTTTCTGCCGTATCCACGACGAAAATCACCCTTCTCTCGGGCTTTTTGAGAAAGCAGTCCATGACGAGGACGATGGGTTCCCCTTCCTCGACGACGGCGGGAGGGATCAGAAATTCTGCCACCTCTTTAATTCTCGTTTTATGCATTTTCTTTCACCTCGCCGGCTTTGGTGAGGGCCAGCTTGGCAAGAAGCGGCCCCGTTAACTCGTAAATCACGGTTGACCCGATGATGACATCTATTATAAACCTTCCCTGGCCCGAGAAGTGAGCCTCCTGGTTGAGCAGGAGCGCCAGTCCTATGGCGACGCCGGCCTGTGGCGCGAGTCCCAGGGCGAGATATTTTCTGACGGTTTTGGGGGCGTTCGAAGCCGCTCCGCCGGTCATGACCCCTATGGCCTTTCCGAGGAGCCTCAGAATGATGTAGAGGAAGATTATCAGGGTCCCGTGCAGGAGATTTCTCAGCTCGAGGTGGGCTCCTGCCAGCGTGAAGAACACGACGAATAGCGTCGGCTCGATCTCGTCGATGACGTTGAATGCTGTCCTGGGTACCCTGAGGTCGTTGGTCATGTAGAAGCCGAGGGCCATGTTGGCGAGAAGAGGCGAGGTCCCCAGATGGTTGGCTATGCCGCCCAGCAGTGTTATGGTCCCCACTATCACTGTGAGGTAGCCGTAGCGGGTCTTAACGGCCGACAGACCTCTCGAGAGGAGAAACCCGGCCAGCAGTCCCAGGGCGAGGGCGAGAAAGATGTCTTTAATCGGTTCCGCCAGCATCCTGAATACAGCTGAGGACTCGGTTTTTATCATGTAGGCGAGACTCAGAGCAATGGAATAATTTATGAGCGCCGCGGCGTCGTCGAGGGCCACCACTCCGAGAAGCGTCTGGGTGAGAGGGCCTTTTGCCCTGTATTCCCTGATCACGGCGATGGTCGCGGCCGGGGCCGTCGCGGAGGCTATGGCGCCGAAGAAGAGAGCCGTTATGAAGGGGTCGTCGATCTTAAGAATGTAGCGGAGAACGGGGTAAAGCCCCGCTGTCACCATTATAAATGCAAAAGAGGCTTCAAAGGCAGTGATGTAGAAGATGCTCTTCTGCAGGCCTTTGAGTTCTCGCATCTTCAGGCCCCCTCCGATTGTGAAGGCTATTATGAAGAGGATAAAGTCAGGAATGAGGCTGAAAGCCCTTATGTGTTCGTTGGTGATCAGGTTCAGGAGGGATGGCGAAAGCAGAACGCCCAGGAACAGATAGCCGGAGACTCTGGGCAGGTTGATCCTGTTGGCGAACCTGCCTCCGAGGTATCCGATGAGGAGGAGAAGTCCCAGGGCGGCGAAGATGTTCATTTTTTTATTATAACACATTATTGAACGGCACAGCAATGAAGTATATCATTAAAAAATGGGAAATGAGACAGTGGAGAAAATCATGCGAAGAAATTTCCCCTGGGTTTCTCCCTATACGCCTCTGAAGGAACTTATTCTCCGGTTCAGAGATAGCGGTTGCCGTGCCCTGCCGGTAGTCGATGAGGATAAACTTCTGGGTATTGTGAGTCTGAAGGATCTTTACAAGGCCTTTTTCTACACGGAACAGGCTTTTTTCGCCAAGATGATGCGGCTTTATCGCGAGGACATCGAATGCGACATCTTCGATACGCCCCTGACGCCGGAAATGGCCTTTCTGATAAGTGCCGAGGACCTGATGGAATTCAATCCCATCAGGGTCAGTCCCGATTGTGAGATAAAGGAGGCTTTCAGGCTGATAAACGTTCACGAACTTTCCTTTCTGCCCGTTGTCGAGGGGGAGAAGCTGGTGGGAGTCGTCACTCCCTTCGACATAATGCTCTATGTACTCGAATTGAAAGGGGTTTTATGAGGGTACCGTTAAAAATTTCTCGACGGAGGTTGTGAGGTGAAGTACGGAGTTAAGCGCGGAGAAGTTTCTGAATACTGTGATCTTCTTGTCTCGAGGCTTGATAGCAGGATCCCCCGGGAGATTAAGGCTGACATCCTCTACCATGCCGCCATACTTTATGTCTGGGGAGGGTACGTCGATAAGGCCGTGGATCTCATAGAAAAGTGGATCGATAAGCTCAAAGGGAAAAAGAAAGACGCCCTTCAGGAACGGTTCAGGTACCTCCTGGGAACTCTCAAGACTTTGAGAAAAGATCCTGAGGGAGAGGAAATAAGAGTTCGCGTTAAGGAAGAGCTGCTTCAGATGGGCAGGGGAGATCTGGTTTTCGACATATGTAAGTCCGTCGGAGACGTGATTTCCAGGGAGGATCCTGAGACCGCTTTGGTGCTGTATATGGAGGCCTATGAGCTCTCATCGGGATTGAAGCTCGACCCCGAGCTCATGTTAGAGCTGACGCAAAAAATGGCCTTCACGGCGAGAAATGTGGGGGAGGAGGAAAGGGCGATATTTTATGCGTTGAAAAGCCTGGAGTACGCCAAGAAAACCGGAAGTGGAAATGACATATTCGCGGCCTATATAACGACGGCAGAGCTTTACAGAAACTCTGGCGATATAGGCAGGGCTATAGAGTATCTCGCCGTTGCCCTCGATTTCGCGCGGAAGCAGGGCCTCAGAGTAGAGCTCGGCAAAGCGGCCGTTGCTCTCGCCGAGCTCTACGAGATGGCCGGCGATGAGGGGCGTGCCCTGAAGTTGCTCAGAGAGAACAGAGCCTTTATAGAAG
>DRBW01000247.1 GCA_011042705.1 Caldifarciminota bacterium | reverse complement strand
TTTCCCTGAGCAGCCAGTAGAGAAAGGATACGAAAAGGGCCAGAAAGAGAAAACCGTCGAAAGAGGTGATCGAGCCGTCGAGACCGAGCAGGAAAAGGAGCACAACCGCAAACAGAAAGGTGGGAGCATCTCTACGGAAGACGTCTCTTCTCGTGAGAAGCGGCCTAACCATAGCAGAAAGCCCCAGAACGAGCGTTATGTTGAAGACATTTGAGCCCACGATGTTGGAAAGGGAGATGGCAGGAATACCCTTAAAAGCGGCATAGGTAGAGGTTACGAGCTCGGGAAGACTTGTACCGAAGGCCACAACGGTGGCGCCGATGACGAATTCGGGTATGTGAAAAAACTTCGCGAGCCCGCTTCCGCCCCGAATAAAACCCTCTGCGCCGATAAGTATCAGGGCAAATCCGAGAAGCAGAAGAAGTACGTTAAACAGGATCATTCGCCGAGGAGGTTGCTTCCTATTAACTCGGCCGAGTAAGCGACTGTGTCGCCGTTCTCGGCCAGAACTTCCTGCTTCCTGATGATCCCCACATCCGGAGCGAGGCAAAGAACCTCATGTCTCTCACTGGCCGATGTGCCCAGAGGGCTGTCGACACGCCTCGAATCAGTTATCTCGGCACTGTAAACTTCGTGAAATGTCCTGTCGCCTACTGAAAGATCGCCCACGAGGGAGATCCTGAGATCCACGGTGTGAAAACACTGAAAGGTATCGTTAACAACGACAACCGTGTTGCTGAAGCTGTCGGTCCTCGCATAGCCATCGATCAGTGGAAGGGAAAGATAGGAACCTATTCTCTTCTCAAGCACGACCTTGTCTCCGCCCCTGTAAGTGACGAAATAGTAATAGCGGTCAATACCATTATCCGCCTTGAAGAAATAATAAAGATCGCTTCCGAAAGTGTAGATAAAAGCGGTATCTCCCAGGATCACCGTATCGCCCTCGATTCTCGCCGAGATAGTATCGCCATCCTGAGTCACGTAATTCCAGTAATTACCTGTTTCGAGGGGAAAGTAATCCGAAAGGGCCCTGTCGATCACTCCGAAGGGCAGGCTACACGAAAGCAGGATAAAAGCAACAAACAAAGCATGTTTCGCAGACATCCTGCCAATTATAATTGCTCATTTTCGTTGATGTCAATAAATTCAGGGGGCGCCGGGACCTCCACTTCTTACTTTTCCACATTGACCGATCGGCAATGGGTCATGATAATTCGGGAAGACCCCTCGAGGAGAAAAATGAAACGGCCCTTCACACTGTTCGGCATCTCATCCCTCAGAGAAAGACGTCCGAATATCCTTCTGAACGGACTCAGGCCTCTCTCCGGGGAGGACGGGAGCTTACACATAGCCCTCTTCAATGGGAATCCGGCGGAAGGGGGGTTTATAACGACATACGATCTCTCACCGGTAAATCAGGTCCTGAAAAGAAGAAGTGGACATTTTCCGACTCCGGCTCAGGATTTCGGCAGGCCTTTTGTCGGCATAGGCTGTTATGCCCGGGATTCCGGGAACTGCCTTTTTCTGGATGAATCGCGAAAACTGGCCCTCGCCTTTGACGGGGTCATCTTCAATAGAAAAGAGCTCATATCTGCCATTGGGGCAGATCCCCGCCTTCCCGACGGCCTGATAGCCTTAGAGCTGTACAGGAACTCTTACGGCCCGGAGAGCGGAATAAGGCGAATTCTGGAGATGATAAAAGGCTCATACAGCCTGTTGATACTGGACGGAACATCGATCGCGGCCATCAGAGATCCATCTGGCCTCAGGCCGCTTCTGTGGGGGATGACCCGGGAGGACCTGCTCTTCGCCTCGGAGAGCTCTTCCTTTGTCGCCTTGTCTTCGAGCCTGATCAGGGAGGTCGGGGCGGGCGAGGGCCTCCTCACCGAGGGGCTCGAGATCAGCAGCATCAGGGTCGCCGACGGCGTGGGGAAAAAGTGCGTCATGGAGCTTCTGGCCCTCGCCCGCCCCGAGAGCATGATCCACGGAAGGCCCGTTTACGAATTCCGCAAACTCCTCGGCACCCTGCTGGCTCGCGCCGAGCCTAGAAAAATCGACATAGCTGTTCCCCTTCCTCCCTCTGGCACCATCCCGGCCCTCGCCTATTCGAGCTACCTGCGAATACCTCTCGAGGAGGCACTGCGGCCGTGCGGACAGGGCGCAGCCTTTCCCTTTCTCGCCAACCCTCACGTCCTCGAGGGGAAAAGGGTCGCCCTTATAACAGTCTACCTTCGCTCTGGTAACTTCCTCAGAAAAACAACGGAGATTCTCAGGGGAAACGGGGCCCGGGAGGTCCATATCCGGATCGCCTCACCGCCGCTCATAACGTACTGCCCCCTTTCGGGCACAGGCGAAGGAAACGATTATATCGCATCGAGAGCCGGGCTCAGAGAGATAACCGAGCAGACAGGTGCAGATTCAGTGGTTTACCTGTCTCTCCGCAACCTCAAAAGGGCCCTGGGAAGGGAATGGAGGTCCTTCTGCCTCGGCTGTCTCGACGGCCATTTCCCCTCGCTATTCCCATCGGAGCTGCTACCCGCCGGTATTCTCAGGAGTCGGCCGCCGGTGCTCCGCGAGATCGAGGAGAGAGACCTCTTCGGAGATATTTAGAGCAGGTGAAATGGAGGGAGGAACTCTTTATAATAGTCGCTGAGAAAACGCCTCACAGAAATGGAAGAAAAGAGAAAAAATAAAACCCCTGTCCCTCCCACATTCTGGCTTCTCATCGGTCTGATAGGTTCGGGGAAAACCACTTTTTCCAGGAAGCTCTGGGCTAAGGACCCCGAAAACACCATCAGGGTTTGCCTGGACGATATCATCCAGATGATGAGCTTTTACAACTACAGCCTGGAGCTCAAACCCCTCTATGGAGAATTCGAGAGGATCCCGATAGTCAAGGGACTCCTTTACGGCTACAACGTGGTGGTCGACAGAACCAACCTGACGAGAGAAATAAGGGCATACTTCCTTCACATTCCACGCAAAATCAGGGAGCTGGCCTCAGGCCTGTACGATGTCATACTGTCGGAGGAAACGGGCCTCTTCCCCGGCAACAGGGAACGCCTCTTACAGGCCGTCAGTTCTTTCTTAGAAAGACAGAGGTCTGACGAAGACGAAGACATAGTGAGCGCCTTCCTCGAGATCGTGGAGAGGAAGCTCGACGAGGCAAAGGAAATCCCGTTGTTCGGCGAGGAGAGAATCCCGGGGCTCCTCGAGCACCTCGATCGTCTGAAAAAACTGAAGATCGTCGGAGTTTATTTTGACATACCTCCCGATATCTGCCTCGAGAGGAGGCTGAAGGACCCCTTGAATAAACTCAGGGAGCAGACACGCAGAGTGGACTGGAAAAGCGTTCTCGACAAGATGCTGATGATGCTCGAAGTTCCCTCTCTCGAAGAGGGATTCAACGAGATCCTCTACGTCGACGAGACCGGCAACGTCAGGAAATCCTGAGCTTCTTCCCCTTACTCACTTTCTCTCCGGCACGCCTTCTACCTGACTCTCCAGGTATATGGTCTGCGTCGGGAAGGCGAACTCTATTCCCCTCTTCTCGAATTCCTCCATTATCCTGAGGTTAATCTCCTGCTGGATATCCATGTACTTCCCGTAATCGCTGCTGAGCACGTAATATACCACCTCGAAGATGAGGCTGTAATCGCCGAATGAGGCGAAGTGAACCCTGTCCACCAGGGTATCCTCAATGCTCTCGATGATTCCTCTGATGATCCCGGGTATGGCCTTCAGGTCTTCGAGGCTCGTGTCGTAGGTGACGCCTATCCTGAAGAGCACCCTCCTGCGTTCCATCCTCTTGTAATTCCTCACCCTGGAGTTCGTGAGGTCGGTATTGGAGAAAACGAGCTGCTCGCCCGTCAGGCTCCTTATGCGCGTGGTCTTGATGCCCACGTGTTCCACATTGCCCATGAAGTTGTCGATCACGATGAAATCGCCTATTTCAAAAGGCTTATCTAAAAGAATCGCGAAGTAACTGAAAAGATCTCCGAGAATGGCCTGAGCAGCAAGAGCCACCGCAATACCGCCGATTCCAAGTCCTGCTATCACGGTGGAAATCCTTATCCCGAGATTATCCAGGAGGAAGGTGATGCCGACGCCCCACAGCACGACCTTCACGATGGGCATTATCGCCTTGACGGTCCTCTTTTTGGTCTCATCCTCTTCCTTCTTCATCCAGTACCTGAGGAGGACGTAATTTATAAGGGCGATCACAAACCTTATGACGAAAACTGTGAGAAGCGCGATTCCTATGATGTCAAAGGCCTTCTTGGCCGATCTGCCGAGGGTCAGCACCCTTATGGAGCTATAGAAAACAAGGTAATAAAGGAGGGGGAGCACGGTTTTCTTCGTCATCTCAACGAGAAAATCGTCGACGGTGGTCTTCGTCTTCTTAGCCCAGGCCGTGAGTTTCTTGAGAACTATGAGCTCAATGATCCTGACAATTACGACTCCAGCGAGGAAAAGCAACAAAAACAGCAGGTAGTTGGATATGCTGTTGCCCAAATATGTCCTGTGCAAAAGATCTCCTATCATAGTCGACCTCCTTTTCGATAAGGAAAAGAAAAAACTATTTCCTCTTCACTGCAAGTGTTTTGAGCCGATTCAGGGCTGCGGCTATCTCGTGCCGCCGTGGTCTCGCGAAGTTACCGGGATGCCTCCCGGGCCTGTGAAAGGGGTCCAGGATATCCAGCCCCTCCTCGTCGAAAGCCCGCTCAAGGAGATCGAGGATCTCGCTCAGCGCCCGCCGGCCGTCCATAAACCTGTGAGAGGCGAGGTAAAGGGAATAAGCCACTGCTCTGGTCTGGCTCATATCCACGAGCTGTTCCACGTGCCTCAGATCAATGGTCTCATATCCGAACCTTATCAGATCGACCGCCTTCACGTCTATCTTGACCTCCCGCTTTCCCCGGGAGGCCCTCACGCTTTCCGGCAGGGGAATTCGGGGAGCAGGAGGGCCCATGGGCTCCGTCCTCTCAATTTTTCTTTTAGTAACTATGCTGGCGGCGATCTCCTTTGCCTTTTTCGTGACGTCAAGGGGAACGTACTCCCGCATCATCAAAACGGTATCGGCCACGTCAAAGTAATCTCCGCTACCTCCCATAACTATCACCGATGAGACGCCGAACTCCTCGTAAAGTTCACGCACCCTGTCTATAAAGGGAGTTATAGGCTCGTCCTTCTTGGAAACCAGGGCCTGCATCCGGGCGTCGCGTATCATGAAGTTGGTGGCAGACGTGTCCTCATCGAGGAGAAAAACGCGGGCTCCCACTTCAAGGGCTTCCATTATGTTCGCTGCC
>DRBW01000158.1 GCA_011042705.1 Caldifarciminota bacterium | reverse complement strand
GATAGATTATATCGAGGTCGTCGATCCCGAGACCCTCGAGCCCCTTGAGGAGATAAAGGGCAGAGCCCTGATAGCCCTCGCCGTCTGGGTCGGCAGGGCGAGGCTGATAGACAACCTGGAGGTGGAACCGTGAAAATCCAGGTCTTGAGGTGCAAGATACACAGGGCCAGGGTCACGGGGAAGAACCTGGAATACGAGGGCAGCCTGACCCTCGGCAGAGCCCTGCTCTCGGCCTCGGGCATGCATCCTTACGAGAAGATCGAAGTGTACAACATAACCAACGGCGAGAGGTTCTCCACATACATCATACCCGGCGAGGAGGACGGATACGAGGTGGAGCTCAACGGAGCTGCTGCGAGAAAGGCCGAGGTCGGAGACCTTTTGATAATAGCCTCTTACACCCTGTTCGAGGAGAAGGAACTCGAGGGCTACTCGCCGAGGATAACGGTTCTGGGAGAGGATAATCGACCTCTCTGAGCCCGTTCTCCGTTGATAGAACGGGCGAAAAGGGTTAAGCTATTTCCGTAAAGGGAGCGCGATGAGGAAGGCATTTTTTATCATAACATTTCTGATCGGGGAGCTCACAGGGTTTCAAAATCACCCGACCGATTCCGTCATAAACAGGATAATAGACACGCCCCTGAGGTATCCCATAAGGTTCGCCTATGTGGCCGACAGCAGGAATTCCTTCGATCCCAACGACCCGTCGGCCGACAGCATATTCTCGCTCATAAAGGAGACGATAAACGAGATCAGTCCCCTTTTTGTCGTTCACGGCGGGGACTTCGTTCAACGGGGATATACCTGGGAATACGACCATTTCCTGAACGTGATAGATTCCTTTGAAACAAACCTCTTAACTGTACGGGGGAACCATGAGCTCTATGCCGATGAGGGGCCCTATCTCTATGATTCCCTCTTCGGCGAAACCGACTATTACTTCGATTACGGAGGTTACAGGTTTATTTTCCTGGCCGACTGTCAGCAGGATTCCCTTATAGACCCCTATTACGGCACTCACTGGATCGACTACTTCATCTCAGAAGAACAAATTGAGTGGCTCGATTCGCTGTTAACTGAAGCAGATTCCCTCGGGTACTGGGCCTTCGTCTTCGCCCACGTGCCGCCTTATCTGCCGGGGCACGACACGACTTACTGCCTCGGCTACTATTACTATTACCCGAGGCCCAACTATTCCCTGAGCCACACCCAGGAATTTACCGACCTTTTAAGGGACCACAACGTAATTGCCGGGCTTTTCGGGCATCAGCATTTTTACGATAGGTGGACCTATCAGGGTGTGCTCTACCTCATCAGCGGCGGAGGGGGCTCGCCGCTCGTCTATCCTCTTCAACCTCCTCCCTATGGCGCCTACGTCCATCATTTCCTGCTCTTCGAACTGGATTCCACCTACAGCATCACGGTGAAATTTTACGAAGCTGGATCTTTCCTGCCCGATCCGCAGTTCACCTTCACCTATTCCGTAGAAGTCGAGGAGGAGTCTACCTCGGGCCCGCCCGAAATCACGACGACACAGACTCTGATCCTCGAGCGGGGGCAGCCGATCCCCCTGATATCAGACCGAATTTCTGGAACTGCATATCTCTATGATATTTCCGGCAAAAGGATCGGAGAAATAATTGGCGGATCGACGACCTTGTGGACCGACGAGCTCTCCCCGGGCATCTACTTCCTGACCTATCGTTTCCCCGGGGGTGTAAAACTCCTCCGCATAATAATTCTGCCGGGATAACCGGAGAAGCCCATAGAAAGATCTTTCCTTTACTCAAAAAGGCTGTTGGGTTATATTAATTGAAAATAAAAAGGAGCGAGCGAAATGTCCGACATGCTTGAGCTGATCAGGAAATTGCCCGATGAAATAGAAGAAGCCCTGAAATTCGATATCCCCAAGCTCGATCTGAGCTGCGTTCACAACGCCGTATTCGGCGGAATGGGCGGCTCGGCCATTTCGGGAGACCTGGCGAGGATCTTCCTGGGAAATCTCCCTCTGCCCATGGAAACGGTGAGGGATTACGATCTCCCTGCCTACGTGGGCAAGGACTCCCTGGTCGTAGTGAGCAGCTATTCCGGAAACACCGAGGAATCCATCTCTCTCTATAAAGAAGCCCTCGAAAGGGGCTCTCTGGTTGTCTCCATAACGAGCGGGGGCGAACTCGCACGTCTCTCCGAGGAAAAGGGCACCCCCATCGTAAAGATTCCCGGAGGGTTCCCTCCGAGAGCCGCCCTGGGGTATCTCTTCGTCCCCATATTGAGGATATTCCACGAGGGGGGAATTAAGATCTCCGAGCTTATCGAGCAGTTGAAGGGACTACCCGATTTCCTCAGAAAACTGCAGGGCGAATTCGAGTCCCTCGATTCCCTCCCCCTTGAGCTTTCGGAGAAATTCTACCTGCGTTTCCCCGTGATTTACACGTCGAGGCGCCTCAGGCCCGTCGCCATGAGATGGAAGACTCAGATCAACGAGAACGCCAAGGCCTTTGCCCACATCGACGAGCTTCCTGAGCTCGACCACAACGAGATAACGGGGATGGAATATCCTGAGGAAAGGGTCAAGCAGCTCTGGGTCGTTTTCATAGAGGACCAGGATGACCACCCCAGGACGAAGCTGAGAATGCAATACACCGCGGACATAATCAGGTCGTCGGTAATGGGAATCTCCTTCGTCACCTCAAAGGGCAAAAATCTCATGGAAAGGGTCTTTTACCTTCTTTATCTGGGCGATTACATAAGCCTGTATCTGGCCAGAAATTACGAGGTCGATCCCATAGCGATCCCGAGGATAGACGAGCTCAAGAGGAGGCTTGCGGGATGAAAGCAGTCATTCCCGTCGCCGGTCTCGGCACAAGATTGAGACCTCACACTTTCACGGTTCCAAAGCCTCTCCTTCATGTGGCAGGAAAGCCCATAATAGCCCACATAATAGACAACATCTCCGATCTGCCAATCGAAGAGATCATACTCGTCTACGGGAAAAACGGAGAATCGGTGGTGGAATTCGTCCGCGATTACTGGAAAGGGCCGGTAAAGGGAGTGCTTCAAGAAGAGCTCCTGGGGCTCGGGCACGCGGTGTATCAGACGAAGGACCTCATCGGCGAGAGCGATAAACTGCTGGTGATCCTCGGAGACACAATCATCGAGGGGGAAAACATCAAAAACGCGGCTCTGGATAGGGATTTCATTGCGGTGAAGGAAGTGGATGATCCGCGGAGGTTTGGAGTCGTCGAACTCGACGAAGAGGGTTACGTGCGGGGGGTCGAGGAAAAACCCGACAGACCCAGGAGCAACCTTGCCATCGTTGGCCTCTATTACTTCACATCGCCCGGCCTGCTTTTCGAGGGGCTCAACTACATCATGGAGAAGGACATCAAAACCAAAGGGGAATACCAGCTCACAGACGCCCTCGCCTACATGCTGAGAAAGGGCTGGAGGCCGCTGGCCGTGAGGATCGAGGGGTGGTACGACTGCGGCAAACCGGAAACGCTTCTGGAAACCAACAGGATCCTCCTGGAAAAGAAAGGGGAGAAATACGACATACCGGGATCTCTCATAGTCCCGCCGGTTTTCGTGGAGAAAGACGTCGTGATCGAAAACTCGATAATAGGGCCCTATGTCTCCATAGCCAGTGGCGCCAGGATATCGAATTCCATCATAACCGACAGCATCATCAACCGTGAAGCTGTTGTTGAAAATATCTCCATGACTTCATCCATCCTCGGGCAAAAGGCTCAGGTAAGGGGCGGATCGAGAAAGTTCAACGTGGGCGATTTTTCGAAAGTAGAACTGGGGTGATGCCAAAGTCCTTCAAAGCGGGGTAAACCCTTTCCATAGGGAGGCCAACCACGTTGTAATAGGAACCGGAGATGCTTTCGATAAACAGCCCGGCTATACCCTGAATGGCGTAGGCGCCAGCTTTGTCGAGTGGATCGTCGAAAGACAACATCATCTCTATCTCATCCTCCTCCAGATCCCTGAACTTCACGGCCGTATCGACGAGCTCCTCGCGGACTCTGCCCGAGGGAATTTCCCTTACAGCTATTCCCGTATAGACGTGGTGCACTTTCCCTGAAAGCCTGCGCAGGAAATCCCTCGCTTCCTCCCTGTCGCCGGGCTTCCCAAGAATCAGGCCATCGAGATAGACAATGGTATCGGAAGCCAGATAGACTCCTTCTCCGCGATCCTCAGCCTCCCTCAGCTTGCCCCTCGCGTTCTCGAGGGCCAGGTCGGGAGTCCCCTCTCCCGACTTATCCTCTCTGAATTCAGTGGAGATCACCTGAAAGACATATCCGAAACGCCTCAGGAGCTCTATCCTGCGGGGGGACTGCGACACTAAGAAAAGGGCCTTCATCTTCAGATCCTCTCGCCCTTCTTTTCCTCCGGCTGCTTCGACTTCTCCGTTCTCTCGGCCTTTTTAAACACCTCTTCCTCCACGAAAATGGGTGCTCCCGTCCGGAGAGCCAGGGCTATGGCGTCGGAGGGCCTGGAGTCCATTTCCTTCTTTTTCCCCTTCTGTTTCAGATAGATCCGGGCGTAATAGGTCCCATCTCTGAGATCGTTCACCACTACTTTTACGACCCTGATCTTATAGGCATCGAGAATATCCCTCAGAAGGTCATGGGTAAGTGGCCTGGGGAACTTCTGCCCCGTTAGGGCGAGTTCGATGGACCTCGCTTCGGATTCCCCTATGAAAATGGGGAGTGACCTGCCCGAGATGGTATCGGTGAGCACTACTGCGGGAACCCCCGCGTACCAGGAGGGTATCACCGCCGAGACCTCAACGCCGAGAGGCCCTGCTATGAGTGAGAGGAAGAGAAGGAACATGTGATTAAATTAACCCCGCTCCTTTATCCTGTCAAGCTTTGATAGAGGGTTCCCGTCAAAAAGGTCCATGGGCTTGACCATATCGCGCTTTGGAATTAGATTAATAGCATGAAGAAGCTGATAACCCTGTTTTTAATTGCCCTTCCTTTCCTGCTTCAGGGGCAGGATAAGCTCCTGATACCGATGGACCACACCCAGACGGACCACCTGAAGGCTTACGGCATAGCCTACAAGGTCCTCGAACGGGGAATAGACGTGGAGTGGCTTCTCAATTACCGGGGCGGATCCTTCATGATGGACGATTATCCCGAGATAGAACAGCTCTGCGAGCTGAAGGGGGTCCGATTCGAGAGGGTTTCCCCTGCCCAGCAGGCTCAGATCTACGCCGAGATCGAAGAGAACAACATGAACAACGTTCTCCTCGAGAAAGCCCCGAAGGTGGCTGTCTACATACCGCCTTATGCCGAGCCCTGGGATGACGCCGTGGCCCTTGCGCTGGAATATGCCGAAATCCCTTATGACAGGATATACGACGAGGACATATTGAAGGGAAAGCTCTCGGAGTATGAT
>DRBW01000138.1 GCA_011042705.1 Caldifarciminota bacterium | reverse complement strand
CATCAGGTTACTATCTTTGAGGCCCTGCACAAGCCCGGCGGAGTGCTCATGTACGGCATTCCTCAGTTCAGGCTCCCCAAGGAGATAGTTGCCAGGGAGATAGATTACGTGAAGAAGCTCGGCGTCGAGATAGTGACTAACTTCATAGTGGGCAAGACCATGACCCTCGATGAACTCAGGGAGAAGGAAGGTTTCGACGCTTTCTTCGTCGGGACAGGAGCCGGATATCCGCGGTTCATGGGCATACCCGGAGAAAACCTTCTCGGTATTTATTCGGCGAACGAGTTTCTGACCAGGATTAACCTGATGAAAGCCTACATGTTCCCCGAGTACGATACCCCCGTTAAGGTAGGCGACAGGGTGATTGTGGTAGGTGCCGGAAACGTTGCCATGGATGCCGCCAGGTGTGCCCTGAGGTCGGGTGCTGGCGAGGTCACGATAGTTTACAGACGTTCCTGGAAGGAAATGACAGCTCGAATCGAGGAAATAGAGAATGCAAAGGAAGAGGGCATAAAATTCTTGATCCTCCATAACCCTGTGGCCTTTTACGGTGATGAGAGCGGGTGGGTTCGGGAAGCCGAGCTAATAAAGATGGAACTCGGGGAGCCCGACGAATCGGGAAGGAGAAGGCCCGTTCCCATAAAGGGCTCTGAATTCAGAATACCCGTCGATACGGTGGTCGAGGCGATCGGGCAGGTGCCCAATCCTGTTGTTCCTCAGACCACTCCCGGGTTGAAGACCACCCGGTGGGGTACTCTTGTGTCGTCGCCGACGACAGGTGCCACGACGAAGGAGGGCGTTTTCACTGGCGGCGACATCATGACCGGCGCGGCCACAGTTATCCTGGCGGCCGGAACTGGGAAGGTGGCGGCGAAGTATATCGACTATTACCTCAGGAATAAGGACAAGCCGGGCATCTGGGAGGAACTGACGAAGGACATCAAGGAATAAACCGTTTTTCAGCGGCGGGGAACCTCGATGAGGTTCCCCGCCGCAACAAACCTTTTCCCGAGGAATTTCTCAGAAATCCAGATGTTTGAACGCGTGTGGGAGGATATTTCGCGGACCTTTATCCGTCCGCCGAAGAGAGCCAGGTAGGGTATCAGGTTATCACACAGGTGAACGTCCACCGTCGCCCCGCTCTCGATCTCATCTATCAGTTTCAGTGCGGCATCTTCCCCCACCTTTTCGGCGGGCTTGCCCTTTTTCCCGAGGCCGTCGGATCCCATGAGGCCCTTTTCGAAACGGGCGACGAGGGTTATCGAAGTTCCCGGCGAGAGAGTCGAGACGTAAGTTATTTTCTCCCTCACGGGAACAGGATATCGCATTTTGATGGTTTTAACGGCGGCTCTCGCCTGCCTCTCGGCCACTTCCCTGTTTTTGAGCCCATCCCAGGAGATGGAAAACAGAAGAATTTCTCTTAGCTCGCCCCTCTCATCGAGTAAAAAGGGCTGGTTCAGTTTGAGAATGTTCTCCGCGGTCCTCTCTCCGGCCAGCAGGCTACCCAGGCGCGGCCTCACGAACAGCCTCATCTCGCCGCCTCCCCTTGGGTAAAACCCCCTCCTGATCACATGGAGTTCCGCCTTTCGGGCGAGGTGTTTCACGTGGGGCAGAAGCACGTGGGCGAAATAGTCGGCCGTCATGCTCCCGGAGACGTCGGTGCCTCCCCTTATCGTGAGATCGACGTCCCTTTCGGCAAAAAGCGAAACCGGCAATAGAGTTTGAAGGAAAAGGGGGATCGATCCCGCAGTTCCTATGTCCACGCGCAGTCTGCCGCCATGGATGGGCCCGGGATAGAACTTTATGGAAAGTGAGCCCTCCCTCGCTCCTTCCACCCTGCTATCGGTCAGCTCGAGGAGGGCCTTTATGATGTGAAGGTGCTGAGGCTTAAGCCCCGGTTTGGCACGTCCCTTCCTTATGTTAAAAGCCCTGAAGGGCTTTTGAGTCAAAAGAGAGAGGAAGAGGGCGGTCCTGAGGATTTGCCCTCCCCCTTCTCCGTAAGAGCCGTCTATCTCGATCATCAACCCTTGAGTTTTATGTCTTCGTACGCGGAGAGAGCCGCAATTGCTCCCTGGGCAGCGGCCACGACTATCTGCGCCACCCCGCCCGTTATGTCCCCTGCCGCATAGAACCTTTCCACGTTGGTCCTCTGGAAGGCATCGGTTTTCACGTAGCCCTTTTCTGTAAGCTCGACGCCGATGTTCCTCGCGAGTTCCGATTGGGGAACGAGCCCGACGTAAATGAAAACCCCATCCACTTCGTAGGTCTCCTCGCCGCTGCCGTCCCTCTTTTTTACCCTTATGCCTTTCACTTTATCGTCGCCGAAGATCTCTGTCGTCTCCCTGTTCATCAGATAAGGTATGCCTTCCTCCTCGAGCTTCCTGACGTAAGCGTCTTCGCACATGTATCGGTCCATGAACTCGATCACGAGAGGCTCCGCACCGATAGATTTGAGGAAGAGGGCAGCCACGGCACCCGAGTTACCGCCGCCTATGACGGCCACTTTGCCTCCCTTAAAGAGGTACCCGTCACAGGTTACACAGTAGGAAAGGCCTCTCCCGTAAAACTCCTTCTCGCCTTTGATTCCCAGAACCCTGTGGGTCGTTCCCGTCGCGAGGACCACACCTTTGCCCTCGTATTCGCCCTTCTCTGTCGTTACGCGGAAGGCACCGTCTTCGATTTTCAGATCCCGTACGCCCTCCATTTCCCTGATTTCCACGTACTCCCGAGCGTGTTCCTCGATGAGCTTCGCCAGTTCGCCGCCGGGTATGCTCTTGAAGCCCGGATAGTTCTCGA
This sequence comes from Caldifarciminota bacterium, assembly GCA_011042705.1. GTDB lineage: Bacteria > Hydrothermota > Hydrothermia > B15-G9 > DRBW01 > DRBW01. Next base: position 2,642 of record DRBW01000138.1, on the reverse strand, counting down.
CGAGAGGTGCTTCTGAAGCGAGCCCTCCTGCGGGTTTTTTGTCGAGGATCACCGCCGTCAAGCCAGAACGTTTGGCGTAGATCCCGGCCGTGAGCCCGGCGGGACCGGCGCCAACGATGATGACATCGTACTTCTCCACGCCCTCGTGTTTCTTTTCTTCAACGCTTCCGAGAAAGAGTTCCATGGCTTCTCTCCTTGTTGAGAGCCTATTTATAAACTAAAGCTATCGATTTTGTCAAATTTCCCGCCTCCGTTGAACGCGATGCCCTCCTGCCTTAAACTTCACACGTGGCGAAGTTCGAGGAAAAGAAGATAATCGAGCTTCTGGGCAAATCCAGGAAGGGGGCTCTGTCTCTCTCGGTTCTCGCCAAGAGGCTGGGGTTGAAGAAGAGAGAAAAGGCAGCCCTTAAGAGATTTCTCGCTGAGCTTGAGAAAAGGGGGAAGATAGTCAAGATCTCCCCCAAAAAGTATTCCCTGCCCGATCGGGTGAAGCTCCTCACGGGTTACGTGGAGCGATTCAGGGACGGCTTCGGGTTTTTCATCAGGGAGGGTGAGCCCGACATCTTCATATCCCCCCGGCACATGAGAGGCGCTCTCACGGGGGACAAGGTGCTTCTCAAGGTTATAAAGGAAAAGGAGGGAAAGAAGCCCGAGGGGGTTGTCCTCAAGGTAATAGAGAGGCAGAAGGCGGAATTCATAGGGACCTACCAGGGTGCCAGGAGGTTCGGATACATCGTCCCCGATGATGTCAGCCTTCCTCCCGAGATCCCTGTCGGAAAGGGAGACACGGAGGGCGCGAAGCCGGGCGATAAGGTTGTTTTTAAACTGGTGGGTCGTGGAAAGAACTTGAGGGCCAAGGTGATAGAGGTGCTCGGAAGGGCCGATGACCCGGCCATAGACCTTCTCATCGTGCTGCGCAAGTATGGTTTGCCCACGATTTTTCCGGAAGATGTCGAGAAGGAGGCGCAGAGGCTTCCCTCGGGCATCTCTAGGAGGGCACTGAGGGGTCGGCTCGACCTGAGGAACGAGCTCATATTCACGATAGATCCGGAGACGGCAAAAGATTTCGACGATGCCATCTCCGTCAGAAAGCTCGATGAAGGTATATACGAGCTCGGAGTCCACATCGCCGACGTGAGCTATTACGTGCGCGAGGACACTTTTCTCGACGACGAGGCGAGGAACAGGGGAACTTCGGTGTATCTCCTCGATTACGTGGTTCCTATGCTTCCCCACAGGATCTCGGGGGACCTCGCTTCGCTCCGGCCCGGAGAGGACAGGCTCACGATGAGTGTCATTATGAGGATAGACTCCGAGGGGAATGTGGTGAAGAGAAAGGTGAGGAAGAGCATAATCAACTCGGCGGCGCGGTTGACCTATGTCGACGCCCAGAGAATTCTGGACGGAGAAGAGCCTGAGAGCCCCGAGACCTCTTTCAGGAACGAGAAGGTCAAGAGGAAAGTGAAGGAGACGCTCGCCGTGGCCCTGGAACTCGCCAGGATACTGAGACAGAAGAGGTGGGAGAGGGGCAGCCTGGATTTCGATCTGCCCGAGCCCGAAATATTGCTTCTCCCCGGCGGCGAGGTGGCCCACATAAAGCCCACCGAGAGGCTGTGGGCTCACCGGATCATAGAGGAATTCATGATAAAGGCAAACGAGGAGATCGCGGCCTTTCTGGTGGAGAGGGACGTTCCCACCATTTTCAGGATTCACGAGCCCCCTGACCCGCAGAAGATAGCCGAGTTTCTCGCCCTGGCGGAGGGCATACTGGGAACCGAGCTGCCAAAGGCCGAGGGCGTCAGGCCCAAGGACCTCCAGAAAATCCTGGAGATGGTGAAAGGGAGAGAGGAGGAGCCCATCCTGAATTACCTTCTCCTCCGCTCCCTGATGAGGGCGAGGTATTCGGTTGAGAACGTCGGGCATTTCGGCCTTGCCTCACCCCTTTATCTTCATTTCACGTCTCCCATCAGGCGCTACCCCGACCTGGTAGTTCACAGGAACGTGAAGTCGGTTTTCTCGAGAAAAATAAGGCGTGACGCCGAATGGATTAAGTATCTGGAGGAGACGGCTTCTCTCGCCACGACGAGGGAGGAAAGGGCCGAAAAGGCCGAGTTCGAGCTGATCGACCTGAAAAAGCTCGAGTTCATGAAGGACAAGATTGGCGAGGAATTCAAGGGAATAATCACACACATCACTTCTTACGGCTTTTTCGTCGAGATCACCGAATACCTCACCGAGGGCTTCGTCTCGGTCGAGGTGCTCGGGAAGCCGTTCAGACACATTAAAGAAAGGTATGCCCTTGTCAGCGAGGATGGGGTCGAAGAGTACAGGCTCGGGCAGAAAGTGATAGTGAAGGTCCTGAGGGTCGATAAATCTCTGAAGAGGCTCGACTTAGCCATCGTGAGGAGTTGAAGGAATTCAACCTCCCTTTTCGTTGTGCCGCAGTAAGAGATGCTCTGTGAGGGTTGTCCTTGTTGTGATGGCACTGCAGGGACTTTCGGGGATAGAGAAAGGGGATTGGTCTCATCGGGCTCGATACCGCAGAGGAGCAGGGTCTGGGGTGGAGAGGAGGTGAAGGTATGGCCTCAGGGTCCCTGGAGTTCAGGAAGAAGGTTTTGTTTCTCGTCGCGGCGTATGTGGTT
>DRBW01000007.1 GCA_011042705.1 Caldifarciminota bacterium | reverse complement strand
TAAAGGAACTTTATCGGAGGAAGGGGTATCTTAAAGTAAGTGTTGAGGATCATCTCTCGGAGCCCGACGAGAACGGCGAGGCCACGCTGACCCTTGAAGTTCACGAGAACGGGAAGTTTTTCATCAAGAAAATTGTCGTGGAAGGGAACAGGGCGGTGAGCACGAAGAAGATCAAATCGATCATGAAGAACAAGGAGAGGTCCTTCCTCAGGAGCGGAAAATTCGATCCCGATCAGTGGGAGGAGGATCTGGACAGGATCGTGCGGTATTATGCCGATCACGGCCACCCCGAGGCCAGGATCGATTCCAGCGGCGTCGAATACAGGGACGACGGCGTATATCTCTACGTGAAGGTGTATGAGGGGCCGAGGTATGTATTCGGAAAAGTTTCATTTGATGGCAACACGGTTTATTCGACCGATTTTCTTTCCGATAGAATCATCCTGGTGGAGGAAAAGCCGGGGCTGTGGGAGGCGATTACCCTGATCTATAAGGGAGAGAATTGGGACCCGAAGGCCTACAGCCAGTCAAAGCTCGAAGAAGCTCTGGGCATGATCCAGGCACTTTACGGAGATTCGGGATATATCTATGCCCATGCGGTGCCCTTCGAGAAGATCAGGAATGATTCGATCGTCGATGTAGAGTTCAGGATCTTTGAGGGAAGCCGCGTGAAGGTGAGGCTAATCGATATCGTGGGCAACACGAAAACCCGTGAATCAGTCATAAGAAGGGAGCTCGACATCTTTCCGGGAGAATATTTCTCTACCGGGAAACTCGCCAAGAGTCAGCGTGACCTCATGTACCTGAATTACTTCGGAAATGTGGGCGTCAACTTCCGCCAGACCGAGGATACCAGCTTTGTGGACCTCGTTTTCCACGTCGAGGAGAAGAGCACCGGACAGATTGGCGCCGGGGTCAGTTATTCCCAGGCCGAGGGCTTCTTTGGAAACCTCAATTTTAATCAGCCCAACCTCTTCGGACGAGGACAATCGATGAGCATCCTGGTGGATTTCGGAAAGAAAGTGAGGAATTTCAGGTTTTCCTTCACCGAGCCGTGGCTTCTTGGGAAGCCCCAATCGCTGGGGTTTGACGTCCACAACCTCGGACACTATTATCCGGAATACAAGGAGATCGAGAGAGGCGGCTCGGTTTTCTATTCGAAGAGGCTCTGGAATGACTACTGGCACCTTTCCCTGGGCTATACTCTTGAGAAGGTTGAGTTGAAAGATGTCTCGAAGGAACTCGAGAGTCACCTCTCCTATTGGGGAGAGGGCCCCCAGTTGACGTCGAGGGCCAATTTCAGCCTGGCCTTCGATTCTCGCGACAGGCTTTTCAACCCCATCAGGGGAACGAGGGTCTCCTATTCGGTGGAAAAGGCCGGCGGAGTCCTCGGCGGGGAGGTCCATTACTTCAGGCAGCTTCTGGAGGCGGGAACTTTCAGGCCGCTGGGCGGGGAGAAAGTCATCCTTCACGGGAGGACCCGTCTGGGACACCTCGAGAGCCTCTCGGCTTCCATTGATGTGCCTCTTTACAAGCGTTTTCTCCTGGGCGGCACCGATTATTACGGGGTCAGGGGGTATGACGACAGGAGTATCGGCATCTACAGAAATGGAACCCTTATAGGCGGGCGGATTTTCAACACGGTTACTCTGGAGCTCAGATACAGGCCTGCCGAGGGTTTCTATGTGGTGGGCTTTTTCGACGCCGGGCTCACGGCTGACCGATTTTCGGAATTTAAGCTGAGCAGATACAAAAGAGGTGCGGGCGTGGGATTTAACATCGAGATCCCCATGGTCGGCGTCCTCGGCATTTACGAGTCCTATGGTTTTGATAAATTGGGGAACAAATGGATGACCCAGTTTCAAATCGGAACAAGCTTCTAAGGAGGTGAAGGTCTCATGAGGAAGACCTGGAAGTGGGCTGTGTTGCTATTTGCTTTGGGGCTGATCTCCGGTCTCGTTCTAACTGCGAGGTTGGGCCTGTCGCCGGTCACTCAGGCTCAGCCCTCAGAAAAGGTTCAGGAGCTCGCCGAATCGGAGTTCCCTTCCAGCTTGACCCCCGACGGGTTCCATTCCCCCTTCGTCAAGGTTGCGAAAGAAGTGATGCCTGCTGTGGTTAACATCGCGGCTGAGAGGATCGTAAAGGAAGAGGGAGCTCCTTTTCGTTTCGAGTACAGGGGACCTTTCGAGGAATTTTTCAAAAAATTTTTCGAGTCAGAACCCTTCAGCATGCCCGAAAGGAAGGCCCACGTGCTGGGATCTGGCTTTATTTTCGACAGAAAGGGCGACGAGTACTTTATTTTGACCAACAACCATGTGGTTAAGGGAGCCGATAAGATCATCGTCAGGCTCTCGGACAAGAGCGAGTACAAGGGTAAAAATGTGGAGCTCGTGGGAAAGGACCCGCGAACCGATATCGCCGTACTCAAGATAAAGAGCGACAAGGAGCTCCCTGTGGTGAAGCTCGGTGACTCGGACAAGATAGAGGTGGGCGACTGGGCCATAGCCATAGGCAATCCCTTCGGTCTGGATAGAACGGTAACCGTGGGAGTCATAAGCGCCAAGGGCAGGTCGGGCATCAACCTCCCCGAAGGTCCTGACTACCAGGATTTCATTCAGACAGATGCCGCCATCAACTTCGGCAACTCGGGAGGGCCCCTCGTCAACATAAAGGGCGAAGTGATAGGCATAAACACGGCCATAACGACGCCGTCAGGCGGTTTCATAGGGATAGGTTTTGCCATTCCCATTAATCTGGCAAAATACATTGCACAGCAGCTTATCGAGAAGGGGAAAGTCGTCAGGGGTTACATAGGGGTCAGAATTCAGGATGTGACCGGCGACATCGCAGAGGCTTACGGCCTCGAGAAACCGATGGGAGCCCTTATAGTGCAGGTGGAGAAAGGGACACCGGCGGAAAAAGCGGGCCTCGAGGACGGCGACCTCATCCTGGAATTCAACGGGAAGCCTGTTGAAGACGTTCAGTCCCTCAGGCTTATGGTGGCTGAGACGCCCCCGGGAACCGAGGTGACCCTCAAAATCAGGAAACCCGATGGAAAGGAAAAAGAGATAAAGCTGAAATTGACCGAATACCCGGGCGAACAGGTGGCGGCTAAGGAAGAAGAAGGCGAGGAGGAAAGGGTGACAAAAGGGGAGGTCTCCTGGCTCGGGATGAAAGTCATCGATGTCAGGTCGGAAAGGGCAAAGTCTCTCGGCGTCAAAGAGGATGCTGGCGTCGTGGTTGTGGATGTCGACGTGGAGGGCAAGGCATCCGATGCGGGCATAAGGACCGGCGACGTGATCTATAAGGTGGGAGGAGTGAAAATCAATACCCTCGATGATTTTAAGTCCGCGAAGAAAAAATACGGAAAGAGAAAGAAACCGGTCATCTTCTACGTGAAGAGGCAGGGGATTCCGAGGATAATAGCCATAAGACCCGAAGACTGATGATCAGCCTTATCTGCGCCGGAGGGAAGTTCCTTCCCTCCGGCGCGATCGATCCCGGTAAGATAGAGATTTTCACAAGGCAGAGGGCCAATTTTAGCAACGTTAATGTTATAGAAGTGGAAGAGGACGTTCCTTTCATCATGGAGGCGGCCAGGAAGGCGAGGGGGGAGTACCTTCTTTTTCTCCTGGGGCCCGCAAGGTTTATGGAGGGGTTTGAGAGGATTTTCTCCGATGCCATGGAAAGACCTTATCCGGTCCTGGTTTTCAGCGACCACATAGAAGGCGGAACTCCGAGGAGGCTCTACGACTATCGCGGGGACATCACCGAGAGGTTCCCCATGGGCTATGTCCTCGGCGTGAAAAAGAGTGTGCTCCTGGAGCTCGGGCTCAGGCCTGAATTCAAAAGGGCATATCTCTACGATTTCAGGCTTCGCCTCGAGGAAAGGGGAGGGAAGATCATCCGCCTTCGGGAACCTCTATACGAAGTTCCCCTTAGCGGTGGGAGCGGGGGGCTTCTGGCTTCTTTCAGTTATCTCAACTATCCGCCCGAGCTTGAGAGGGAGGTCGAGAAAGCCTTCAAGGACATGCTCAAACGGAGAGGCGCTTTTCTCTCCGGCGGGATCAGGAAGGTGATCGATGGGGACGGGGAGGTCCCCATATCCGTCATCATACCAGTTAGAAACCGCGCCAGGTTCATAGGTAAAGCCCTTGACAGCCTCATGAGGCAAACTTTTGTCGACTTCGAGGTGGTGATCACCGATACGGGTTCGACCGACGGCACTAAGGAGATAATCGCCGAATATGCCGAGAAGGACAGGAGAATTAGGCCGATTTTCGTGGAGGGAGGCACCCTGGCGGAGGCCCTCAATCTGTGTGTTCGCTACTCCAGAGGGCGGTACGTGGCTCAGCTCGATTCCGACGACGAGTACACACCCGATGCCCTGGAGGTGGCCTTTGGCGCGATGGAGAAACATCCCGAGGCAGCTCTCGGGGTTTCATACTATGAGGTCATCGACGAGGAGGGAGGATTGATAGAGGAGCTCGGCGTGGTCAGGCATCTCGAATTCGACAGAAATAACATCCTCAGGACCGAGGGAGCCGGGGCGCTGAGGATATGGAGGAGGAGCGTGCTCCTGAAACTGGGGCTTTTCGACGAGCGGAATTTCCCTGATTTCGGCGAGGACTACGACATGGTCCTGAAAGCTGTGGAGAGCCACGATCTGGTCAGGATACACCGCGTGCTGTATCGCTACAGGAAACACGGCGGTTCCTCCGACATCACAACGGAAGAGGAGAGAAAGATAAATCTGAAAACTCTCGCGAGGAAAGCCGCTATGGAACGCCGGAAGTTGATTAACAGGGCGGGGCTGATCGCGCGGGGACTGCCGGCGTCTTGAACCTGATCGCCTCCGGCTTAAAATAAGAGGTGAGGGAGGAGACCATGAGCAAGAACAAAGAGCTATCTGAGATTTTCGACAGGATCGCCGACGGGCTCGAATTTCTCGGAGAAAATCCCTTCAGGGTCTCGGCCTATAGAAAGGCTTCGAGGGTGCTCAGGGACCTTCCGGAGGAAGTGGAGGAGATTTACAGGAAGAAGGGCCTTCAGGGACTCGAATCGATACCGGGGATAGGGAAGAGCATGGCCGAGAAGATCGCTGAGTATCTCGAGACGGGGAAGATCAAGAGGTACGAGGAGGTCATGGCGAAGGTGCCGACAGAGCTCCTCGATCTCCTCGACGTTCAGGGAATTGGTCCCAAGACCCTCAAACTCGCTTACGATAAACTCGGGGTGAGAACCCTGCAGGATTTCAAACGGGTCCTCGAGGATGGTTCTCTCGCCTCCCTTCCCGGAATGGGGGCGAAGAAGATAGAGAACATAATAAAGGGCCTCGAGCTCTATGAGAAGATGAAGGAGAGGATTCCGCTGGGTCTCGCCTTCCCCATCGTGCAGGACATACTGGAGGCGATGAAAAAGCTCAAAGAGGTGAAAGCCATATCTCCCGCCGGGTCCTTCCGCAGGATGC
>DRBW01000129.1 GCA_011042705.1 Caldifarciminota bacterium | reverse complement strand
GTCGGGTTCAGGCCCGAGCCGGAAATGACCGATCTCATATACAGCCCTCTCTTTCCTCCCTGGATCCATGAGCTTCTCCTCAGGACAATGGGCATACGCGCGCCTATCAGGCTCAGACCGGGGGAATCAGCCAGGGTGCCGGTTACCGAAGGAGGCGAATACGAACTCCTCATGCCCGATGGGACCGGAACCAGGATCGTTCCCGAGGTGAAGGCAGGCAGGGCTTATCTCGATACTGGCCCTCTCGAGGAGCCCGGCTTCTACAGGATATCGAGGGGCGGAGAGCCGGTGGTGGTGATAGTGGTGAATCCCGATCCCACGGAATCGGACGTCATCCCCTTGAGGCCACAGGAGCTCACTGCTGCCTTTGGGAAGAACCACAGGTTTATAGAGAACCTCATAAGGGGAGCGCGATATCTCTCCGGGACATTTCTCCTCGCTGCCCTTCTTCTTTTCCTGGTGGAGACGGCTCTTCTCTTCTTCAGAAGGAGATTTTTCGCCTGATCAGCCGGACAGGAGCTTTTCTTCGGTGAGTTCCACGATTATGTGTCCTATGGTGATGTGAGCTACCTGTATGCGGGCCGTTACTCCCGAAGGAACCCTTATCGTGAGGTCTACGCTCTCTTCGACGTCATTGCCTCTCTCGCCGCAGAGATAGATTACCCTGAGTCCTCTCTCCTTTGCTTTCCTCACGGCCCTGTTCACATTCGGCGAACGTCCAGAGGTCGAGATGGCTATGAGCAGATCGCCCTCCTCTCCCAGCGCTTCCACCTGCCTTGAGAAAACTTCATCGTATCCGAAATCGTTGGAAGCTGCTGTCAGCACCGATGTGTCCACCGTCAGAGCGATGGCCGGCAGCGCCCTTCTGGGCCTGGTGAACCTGACGACAAATTCCGCGGCGATGTGCTGGGAATCGGCCGCGCTTCCTCCGTTTCCGCAGAGGAGGATTTTGTGGCCGCCCTTCAGTGTCTCCGCGGCCATTTCGACCGCTCTCGCTATGGATTCCGATATATCGAGGAGCCTCTCCTTTGTGGCTATGGACTCCTTTATGATTTCCCTGACTTTTTCCACCATTCGGCGTACCTCCTGAGGCCGTCCCGCCAGTCCGGCATTTTAAGGCCGAGCCCCCTTTCGAGGGCGAAATTGGACAGAGTCGTGTTCCTCGGCCGCCTTGCGGGCCTCTTGAACTGATCTCCGGGCACGGGCGTGAGCTCGAATCCCCTGCCGAAAAGCTCGTTTACCGCAGTCGCGAAGCCATGGGGCGTCGTCTCGCCGCTTCCCGTAATGTGGTAGATCCCCCAGGGCGGGTTCAGGGCGATGAAGCGTCCTATCATATCCGCGAGGTCAAGGGAGTAGGTCGGCCTGTTGACCTGGTCCGCGACCACTTTCAGTTCCGAACCAGCGGGGAAAGCCGGCAGTCTGCTGAGAAAATTCCTGCCGCCCGGGCCGTACACCCATGAGGTTCTGATGATGTAATGCTTTTCGGCGTTCTCTCTCACAGCTATCTCCCCGAAGAGCTTGCTCCTCCCGTAAGCCTGAATCGGGTTGGTGGGATCGTGTTCCATGTAGTTGCCTTTTTCACCGTCGAAGACGTAATCGGTTGAGATGTAGAGGAAGATGGCGCCGATTGTCGAGGCGGCCCTGGCGAGAAAGAGCGTGCCGAGCCAGTTGACGGCATAGGCTTCTTCAGGATTCTCCTCGCAGGCGTCGACATCGGTCATGGCAGCCGTGTGTATTATGATTTCTGGCACAAGAGACGTAATCACCGGGATGATTTCGCCCGTTCGGGACAGGTCGAGATCGGCCCTTTTCAGCCTGATCACCTCATGTTTTTCCTGCAGGATCTGGCACAGCGCTGAACCGAGGGTACCGCTGGCTCCAGTAACGAGGATTCTCACTTCTTTATTATCCCACGAGCTGCGCAACATGTCAACTTTTGCGGGTTTTCGAAGATCCTGCCGTTCCGGTTTTCTTGACCTCTCAGGGGAGGGGTTTTAAAATCAATTGGAAATCGACAGAAAGGAGGATGCTGTGAAATCCTATGCGCAGATAATTTCGGAGCTTCTCGTGGCATCTGGCGTCGACTACGGCGATGTGCGGGTCGTTGAGACCAGAACTCAGGGCATAGTGGTTGAGAACGGGAAAGTGAGCTCCATCATTTCCAATTACAATATGGGTTTTGGCGTGAGGGTGCTCAAAGGCGGTTTCTGGGGATTTTCTTCTTCGAATCAGCTGACAGCCCTTGAGGCGGAAAAAGTCATAAAAGAGGCGATCGCGATCGCCGGGTCATCAAGGGCGATACCCGGAAAGGGGGTGGTTCTCTCCGACGAGGACATTTATGTTGATGATTACAGGTCCCATTATGAGATAGACCCCTTCAGCGTGGACCTCGGCGAGAAAATCGATCTATTGCTCGAGGTCGATGGGATTCTGCGTAAGGCCAGCGAGATCAAGGTCACCAGGCTTTTCCTGGATTTTCAGCGGGTGAGGAAAGTTTTTGCATCCACCGAGGGAGCCCTGATAGAACAGGAAATAGTGGAATCGGGGGGCGGCTACAGTGTATACGCCATAGGAGAGGGTGAATTTCAGGTCAGGTCCTATCCCTGTTCTGGCGGAAATTATGCGGCCGCCGGCTATGAGTTTGTGAAGGAGATGAAGCTGGCAGAAGAGGCGGAGAGGATCAGGGAGGAGGCGCGGGCTCTCCTTTCGGCGAGGGATGTTCCCGAGGGCGAATATGACATCATCCTCGGGTCTCATCAGATGGCCCTGCAGGTTCACGAGTCCATAGGACACGCGGTGGAGCTCGACAGGGTCCTGGGTTACGAGGCATCTTATGCCGGTACGAGCTTCGTTACGACAGATAAACTGGACAAATTCAGATATGGCTCCGAACTCATGAACGTCTATGCAGATGCCACAACTCCAGGAGGGCTTGGAACCTTTGGCTACGACGACGAGGGGGTGAAAGCGCAGAGGGTTCCCATAGCGAAAGATGGGATCTTCGTGGGTTACCTTTCCTCGAGGGAGACGGCTCCTTTTATTGGCAGGAGGAGCTCCGGAGCCATGAGGGCCGAGAGCTGGTCGAGGATCCCGATTATCAGGATGACCAACATAAACCTGGAACCAGGGACGTGGGATCTTGAGGACCTCATCGCCGACACGAAAGAGGGCCTGTTCCTCGATTTCAACAGGAGCTGGTCTATCGACCAGGAAAGGCTCAACTTTCAGTTCGGCACCGAGATCGCCTGGCTTATAAAGGGCGGGAAAAGAGTTGAAATCCTGAAAAACCCCGTCTACACGGGAATCACACCCGAGTTCTGGGCATCGATGGACGCCGTCGGGAACGCAGGCACGTGGAAACTGTGGGGTATACCCAATTGCGGGAAGGGCGAGCCCGGTCAGATAGCCCATGTGGGACACGGCGTGCCCGTTGCCCGCTTAAGGAAGGTGAAGGTCAGGCCCGGGAAATAAGGGGGAACCATGAGAGGTCTTCTGATTCGATGGCTTGTCAACGCGCTGGCTCTCGGCTTTACCAGCTGGATCATCAAGGGCATTGAGGTATCCGGGGTGGTACCCATCTTTGTGGCCTGCCTCGTCCTCGGCATCCTGAACGCCGTCCTCAGGCCCATCCTCTTTTTTCTCACGTTGCCCCTTAACGTCCTCACTTTCGGGATATTTACTTTCGTGATAAACGGATTTTTGCTAATGATAACCTCGAAAGTCGTAAATGGATTCTATGTGAGCGGATTCTGGTCGGCCTTTGTGGGCGCAATTCTCCTCTCCATCATCAGCACCTTTCTCAGTTTTCTTGTGGGAGATTGAGAGATGGTCCTTAAGCTTCTCGATTCCGAAAAATTCAGGAACGCAATACTCACAGGCGCCTCCAGGCTTATCAAGAACGTGAAAAAGCTCAACTCGATAAACGTGTTCCCCGTTCCCGACGGCGATACGGGAACAAACCTCGCCCTCACGCTGAAGGAAGCGACGAGGAGGATAAAGGACTACACCCGGCTGGGCATTGGAGCCTTCGCCAGGCGACTTGCCGATGCCCTTGTTCTGGAGGCTAAGGGTAATTCCGGAGTCATTTTCTCCCAGTTTCTCCTGGAGTTCGCCGACAGGATAGGTGATAAAGCGAGGATGTCGTCCATCGAGTTCGCCAGGGCAATGAGGGAGGCCATCGACGCTACCTACAATGCCCTTGAGGATCCCCGGGAGGGGACCATACTCACGGTGATCAGGGAGGTGGCTCTGGAGGCCGAAAGGGCGGCGGAGGAGACCGACGACCTCGTAGAGGTCCTGGAAAGGTCGCTCAGAAAGGGGAAGGAAGCTCTCGAAAAGACGCCTGAATTGTTGCCGGAATTGAAGGCCGCCGGCGTCGTCGACGCCGGCGGCCTTGGTTTCATTCTCTTTATCGAAGGCATGCTCGACAGCCTGAAAAGCGGCATCCTCGAGCTTCCTTACGATGAGGAAGTGGAGGCCCTTTCGGAGAGGGTAGAGGAGGCCGAATATCGCGGCGAGCACCGTTATTGCACGGAGGCGGTGGTGGAGGCCGAGGGACTGGAATCCAGGAAACTGAGGAAGATCCTGGCTGCTCTGGGTGGATCCCTCATAGTTATAGGGGCCGGAAAGTTGTTTCACGTTCACATTCACACCAATTGGCCCCATAAGGTTTTCGAGATACTGAGGGAGAGGGGCAGGGTGCTGAAGGAGAAAGTGGATGACCTTTTCGCCATGTCAAAGCTCGAAGAGGCCGAGGTGGGGATAGTGACCGATTCCACATGTGACCTGCCTCCCGAGCTTGCCCGTGAGAGACGAATAACCGTCGTTCCCATCAAGGTAGTGATCGACGGAAGATCCTATGACGATGGAGTGGACGTTTCCAGGGACAGGATTTCTCAGGTCCTGAGAGAAGGACGTGCCGAACTTACCACTTCTCTGCCCGGGCCCAACGATTTCATGGTTGCCTTCGAGGAAGTATCGCGCTGGGCGCGGAGTATCCTGGTCATAACAATTTCCGGTGCCCTCTCGGGTACCTTCCGTAGCGCCCAGATCGCCGCGAAAGCCTTTGATAGAGTCCCCATCAGGGTTGTGGACTCGAGAAGTGCCAGCCTGGGGATTGGGCTTTTAGCCCTCAGGGCTGCAGAGCTCGCCGAAAGGGGTTTGAGGCTCGAGGAGATCGCCGATGAGCTGGAGGCCCTGAGGAACAAAACCTTTTTTCTCTTCACCGTCGGCGATTTTCGCTATCTCGTCAGGAGCGGCAGGGTTTCGAAGGTCCAGGGCAGGCTCGCCGATTTTCTGGGCTTGAAGCCGATCCTCACCCTGGACAGCGAAGGGAGGATAAGGAAAAAGACGGGAGTTTTCGGGGAGTCGAGGGTACTCTCTAAATTCAGGAAGCTTTTATCGGAGAACCTCGATAAAGCGGCGACTTATGACTTTGCAGTCGTCCATTTTGGGGCAGCCGGGAAGATAGATCCCCTTCAGGAATTTCTCGAGGAGGCGTTCAATGCC
>DRBW01000037.1 GCA_011042705.1 Caldifarciminota bacterium | reverse complement strand
TCAGATCGGCCAGTGAAAGGAAAAGCACCCCGAGCAAAAAGGAGAATGGCATCAAATTCCGGTGGCATGGTCCGACGACCCTTCGGGCGATGTGGGGAACCATGAGGCCTACGAACCCGATGGAACCCACAAGAGAGACAAGAATGCCTATAGAAACCGATGACAGGAGGAAAAGCAACCTTTTGACTTTCTCCACATCGACACCCATGGAAAGAGCCTCTTCATCGCCCAGACTGAGGGCATCGAGTTCCTTAGAAAGGAGGAAGAGGACTGCATCGCAGGCCATCACAATGAGGGAGACGGCGAACACGGCCGGTAACTGCTTCTTGCTGATGGCCCTGCCGAGATACCCCCAGAGCACATAGAGCATCCTGTAAATGCTCTCCTGGTGCGACACCATGAGTATCATAACCAGGCTCGAAGTCAGGAAACTCATAACGACACCGGCGAGCAGAAGGGCGTTTCTGTTCAGAACGCCGTTCCTCCTGGAGAGAAGGTAGACGATGATGAAAACCCCGGCTCCCCCGAGAATGCCGAAAAGGGAAACGAAAAAGGGGGTCGAAAAGCCCAGGACGAGGCCCGCAGCGTAACCCAGAGCCGCCCCGGAGGCAATTCCAAGGACGTAGGGATCGGCAAGGGGATTCAAAAAGAGAGCCTGAAGCGCAGCGCCGTTCAAAGCTAAAGTAGCTCCGGCGAGGAGCGCGAGGAAGGCCCTCATCGCCCTCAGGCTCATCACCTCTCTTCCCGGGAAAAAGCCCGCCGGTCCCCAAAAGAGAGACAGGGATATGGCCGCAACTGTGAGGAAAAAGAGAATCGCAAAGCGAAGCTTCATCGTTTCAAATTATAGAACCGCGCCGTTGAGCCATCAATAAACTTGACAGGAAACTCTAATTGAGGTAAAAGTTGAATCAAATGAAAAAAGTGCTCATCGTGAGTTATTATTCTCCCCCGCTGGGCACAGGTGGGGTGAACAGGGCCTTCAAATTCGCCAAATATCTTCCGCAGTTCGGCTGGGAGCCCTACGTGCTCACTGTCAAAAAAGTCGCCTATTTTCAATATGACTACGAAAAAGAGAGGGAATTTTTGCGGATAAAGCACCTCAGAACTGAGAGTCTCGACGTAGCGAGGCTCAGCTACCTTCTTTTCAGGAGGAACGGGAGGAAGACGGCGGATCTGGGGACAACGCCGGCGATAGCCAGGCTGGCACGGCTCTTCACGCTCATAGACCCAAAGTCTCCATGGATACCATTTGCCTATTCGGCGGGCCTCAGGTTAATAAGAAGAGAGAACATCCAGCTGATCTTCGCCACCTCGCCGCCCCTCTCTTCGAACGTCGTGGGGATGCTGCTGGCGAAGAGGACGGGCCTCGCTTACGTCGCCGACTTCAGGGATCCCTTTCTGGATGTCTACCCTCCCCCGACCTTCCTTCACAGAACGGTGCTCGAGACGGCCTTCAGAAAGATAAAGAAAAGAGCCGATGCCGTGACTGCAGTAACCCCTGCCGTTGTCAACGCGCTGGGACTTGAAGGTGCTCACGTCATCGAGAACGGATACGATCCCGACGATCTGCCCGTGATTTCCCGGGAAAAACATGAAAAGAAGGGCTTCTTACTGGCATATGCCGGCTCCCTCCTCGGCAGGGAATTCAGTCTCCTGCCCCTCCTCGAGGCAGTGAGGGAAATGGACGATGTCAGCCTCCTGATAGTGGGCAAGATCGGCGAGGGATATCTGAGATTTATCGAGGACCCCCGTTTATCGGGGAAAGTTGAATTCAGGGAATACCTGCCCCACAGGGAGGCGCTGAGGCTCATAGCAAAGGCCGATGCCCTCTGGGTCACCCAGGAGAAAAAGTGGACGAGAAACGCGGTGCCGTCCAAGCTATTCGAATACATCGGCCTCGGGAAGCCGATTCTCGCAACGGTGGAGGGAGAGAGCGAGATAGCGAATTACATCAGCAGATTCAGGCTCGGCATCACCGTGCCTCCCGAAAAAGAGGCCATCAAAAGGGCCCTTATAGAACTCAAAAAAAGGGAACACAAGCTGGATCCCTCCGTCATAGAATACTTCAGCCGTCAAAAACAGACGGAAAGGCTCGCCTTTATTTTCGAGGAGGTCCTTTCCTCTCAGGCCTCCCGCTCGTAGGCCTCGATCTTCTTCAATCTCCTCTCGTGGCGACCTCCCTCAAATTCGGTTGTCAGGAAAAGCTCGAGGGCTCTCTGGGCTGCATCGACGGAGATATGTCCGCCCGGCATGCAGAGCACGTTGGCATTGTTGTGCGCACGGGCCTTTTCGGCGAACTCGGGAGTGTAAACCAGAGCTGCCCGGACGCCTTTCACCTTGTTGGCAGCTATGGACATCCCTATTCCTGTCATGCAGATGAGGATTCCAAAGTCATAGTCGCCCCTGGCTACCTTTTCGGCGAGAGGTATGGCCACATCGGGGTAATCGAAGCTCTCCTCGGAATGTGTCCCGAGATCCTCGTAAGGAATGCCCTTTTCCTCCATGAAGGACTTGAGGGCCTCCTTGAGCCTGAAACCTCTGTGGTCAGATCCTATGGCGATCTTCATTTCACGTAGGTCAGCCATCCCCATTTATCCTCCTTTTTCCCTTTGACCAGGTCGAAGAAATAACTCTGAAGCTCCTTCGTGATGGGTCCTCTCTTTCCGTTTCCAATGGGTATGCGATCTATGCTCTTTATGGGAGTTATCTCAGCTGCCGTTCCAGTGAAGAAAGCCTCGTCGGCGATGTAGAGGAATTCCCTCGGGATATGCCTCTCGACGACCGCAAACCCCTTATCGCGGGCCAGGGTTATAACGCTGTCCCTCGTTATTCCCGGAAGAATACAGGCTTCCAGAGGAGGAGTGTAGATCACACCCTTTTTGACGACAAAAACGTTCTCACCGGAGCCCTCCGAAACCGTCCCGAAACTGGTCAGGGCTATTCCCTCCTCGTAGCCGTTCACCAGGGCTTCCATCTTGATAAGCTGGGAATTGGCGTAGTTTCCAGTAGATTTGCTCATCGACGGAAAGGTGTTGGGAGCGGCCCTGTTCCAGGACGAAACCATCACGTCGACTCCTTCCTCAATGGCCTCGTCCCCAAGATACTTTCCCCACTCGTAAGCGGCTATGGCCACTTCAACGGGGCAATCCATCGGATTTACTCCGAGGGAGTGATACCCCCTGTAAACCAGAGGCCTTATATACCCCATCTCCGCGTCGAGGAGGCCATTCTTGATTATGAGTGCATTTATCGTCTCCTCCAGCTCTTCTATGCTGTAGGGGACCTCCATCCTGTATATTCTGGCGGAGTCGATCAGCCTCATCAAATGGTCCCTCAGCCTGAAAATAGCCAGCCCCTTATCGGTCCTGTAAAACCTTATTCCCTCAAAGACCGAAGAGGCATAATGAAGGGCATGGGTGAGGACGTGAACTTTCGCCTCCTCCCAGAGGACAAAATTTCCTGACATCCATATGTATTTCGCTTTGATCGCTGACCCCATAGAACCTCCTTTCTGAGCAATTATAGAATTGAGGCTTTAGAGTGTCAAACGAGGGGAGCAGAAGGCGCTAAAGCGATGCAGAACTTGACCGCTATGCCCCACTGCTTAAAACTAATAACATGCTCTCAAAAACGTTATGCAGTTTCATCCTGAGTTTCCTCGTCGTCTCCGTATTGACTCCCCTCTTCGGCAAAATCGCCGTAAAGCTCGGCATATTCGACAGGCCCGACGACCCCTCACTGAAGATCCACAGGAAACCTATCCCCTATCTCGGCGGAGCTTCTATCTTTGTCGCCCTGATCCTATCGACTTATCTTTTCGGCGATGCAGCTTATCCCTTTCTCGCTGCGATGACTCTGATCTTCCTGCTCGGCCTCATAGACGACATAAGGGGGCTCGCTCCCGGTGTGAGGCTCGCCATCGAGGCCATAGCAGCTTTTCTATTTCTCTACACGGTGAGGGATGCAGGTCCCATTTTGATGGGCCTGTTCTTTCTCCTTTTGCTTGCCACAGTTAACTCGGTTAATCTGATAGACGGCCTGGATGGCCTGGCCTCGGGCACGGCGGCAATTGCCGCGGCAGGATTTGCGGTTATCTCACTGATATCGGGAAATCACCAGGTCCTTCTTCTCTCCGTGGCCCTTATAGGGGCGACAATTGCTTTCCTCTTTTATAACTTTCACCCCGCCAGGATCTTCCTCGGGGATGCGGGGAGTTACCTGCTGGGATTTTCGCTCGCTGTCCTCCTGGTCCTGACCTCAAAGGACCTGAGGAGCCTGGTAGCTTCACTGTTTTTCATCGGTATCTTCGGCCTCGACACCTCTCTTGCCATAGTCAGGAGGCTGGTCAACGGAAAGCCGATCTTCCAGGGCGACCGTAGTCACCTGTACGATCAGATAATGGACAGGACGGGCTCCCACAAAAAAGCAGTCCTTATCTGCTACCTTCTCGAGGCGCTGTTCGTCGCCACCGGAATCCTGAGCTTTCTCCTCCCGGGGGTCCATGCCCTGATTTTCTTTCTCCTTTTCTGGAGCGGCGTCTGGACAATCCTTAAGAGAGAAAACTTCATAAAGAGGGAAAGGACCGCATGAGGCTCCGTTTCCTTTCCATAATATCTTTGCTCGGGTCTCTCTGGGGACAGCCTCCGGGAAGCGCTCTCTGCATAAGAAACGATCTGGATTTCCTGAACCTGAGAAGGGGAACTGCATCAAAGGTATCCGAGTTCTTCGGACCCGGAGATTCCTTTCCGAAGCCTGACGATCTTCTCGAGCAGAAGATGATTTTTTTGAACTCGAATTATCTCAGGCTTTCCTTCAGGGCGGATTCCCTGGCCAGGGGCTATCTGACCGCTTCCTTCAAGCTAAAGCTGGGCAGAGCCCTTCTTGTGATGGAGCCGACCCTGAAGGTCGGCCGTTCACCCGATTATCCGACGCATCTGTGGAAAGATTTTGCCGCGGGTGACTTTATCCACGGCTACCTGCGAATCCCGTTTGGAAATTTCAAATTTATAGCCGGGAGGTATCCCTTCTACGAGGGCCCGACCTTCGGCGAACCCTTCTTTTTCTCGGGAACCCTGCCGCCGCTGGATCTGGGCGGGTTTACCTTCGAAAAAGGGCCCTTCGGCTTTCTCTACCTTTTCTCCCCCCTGGGACTTCGCCTCCCCGACAGCGTCCAGAGATACCTCAATTACCACAAGCTTGCCTTCTCTCCTGCCGACGGTCTTTCCCTCTACTTCTCCGAGGCCGCCCTTTATGGCGGTCGCAACGCACTGCCCGACCCCTATTACATGAACCCCTTCCTGCTCTATTATCCCAGGCTGTGGAACAGGAGGATAGTCGATGAAAACATACTGTGGAGTTTCGGTTTTAACGCCGTCACGAGGAACAAAACTTTCTACGGAGAACTCATAATCGACGATTTCCCATACACTGTGGAGAGGAACGAACATCCGAAACTGGCCTGGCTTCTGGGAACTATACTGGGGCAGCCCTTTGGCCTGGACGGCCTTTTCCTCAGGC
>DRBW01000159.1 GCA_011042705.1 Caldifarciminota bacterium | reverse complement strand
ACTCAAAGGGAGGCTTGAAAAACTCCTCGACATAATATTCAGAAATGTGCCCGCCGGCGTGGGCGAAGGGGGAAAGATCAGGGTATCGGAAAGCGAGCTCGAAGAAGTCATGGTGCGCGGGGCCGAGTGGGTTGTGAGCAGGGGCTACGGCAAGAAGGAAGACCTCAAAAGAATCGAGGAAGGAGGCAGGCTGAAGGGAGCGAACCCCTCCAAGGTATCGCCGAGAGCTCGACAGAGGGGAAAACCTCAGCTCGGTTCTCTCGGTGCGGGCAATCACTTCCTGGAGATCCAGGTCGTCGAAGAGGTCTATGATGAGAAGATAGCCTCCCGTTTCGGGCTCGAGAAGGGACTGGTGACCGTCATGATCCACACCGGATCGAGGGGCTTCGGCCATCAGATCTGCGACGACTACGTGAAGATCCTCGGCCGCGCCATGGATCGTTATGGAATCAGGGTGCCCGACAGGCAGCTCGCCTCTGTTCCCTTTAAGTCAAGAGAAGGTCAGGACTATTTCGGAGCAATGGCCTGTGCCGCCAATTATGCCTGGGCAAACCGCCAGTTTATAACCCACTGGGTCAGAGAGAGCTTCGAACAGGCCTTCGGCGTGAGCTTTGAAGAACTCGGCATAGAAATCGTCTACGATGTCGCCCACAACATCGCCAAAGTGGAGGACCACGTGGTGAACGGGAAGAAAATGACGCTCGTAGTGCACAGGAAAGGAGCCACCCGTGCCTTTGCGAAGGGTCATCCTTCTCTGTCTGAACTTTACAGGGAAACGGGACAGCCCGTCCTGATCCCAGGGGATATGGGTACCGCTTCCTACGTGTTAGTTGGAACGGAGAGAGCCATGAAGGAGAGCTTCGGTTCCACCTGCCACGGCGCCGGCAGGGTCCTGTCCAGGAAGGCAGCCCTCAGAGTAACGAGAGGCCGCCGAATCGAGGACGAATTGAGGGCCAGGGGCATCATTGTCAGGGCTCATTCCTTCAAGACCCTCGGCGAGGAGGTCCCCGATGCCTATAAGGACATAGACATAGTCGTGAGGGTCGTTCACAACGCCGGCATTTCAAGGAAAATAGCAAAAATGCAGCCTCTGGGCGTCGTAAAGGGGTAAAATCAGCCCTTTTAAATCAGTATAGATGAAAGTTTCAGTCTCCTGAGATCACACGTATTCTTTCGGCTCCTCGAGCCCCTTGAGGGCTCTGAGCGCTGCATAGGCCAGGGCTTCGAGTTCGTTCTCGCCGGGGATAACCTCGACGGGAGCTATCCAGGAGATGTATCCCTCGATATCCCTCACTATTTTCGGAGATCTCGCCATTCCCCCTGTCAAAATTATAACGTCCACCTCTCCGCGCAACGCTGCAGCCATAGCTCCTATCTCCTTCGCGATCTGATAAACCATAGCATCGTAGACCAGTCTGGCTTCGCCGTCCCCTGCCTCGATCCTCTCCTCTACCTTCCTCAGATCGTCGGTCCCGAGATAAGCGAGGAGCCCGGCTTCCCTGGTTACCCTCTTCAGAAGTTCTTTTTTAGAGTATTTTCCGGAAAAAGAAAGCTTTATGAGACCAGTGGTGGGCAGAGTGCCGGCCCGCTGAGGAGAAAAGGGACCGCCGTCGTTGGCATTGTTGACATCGAACATCTTTCCCTTTCTATGAGGTGATATGGAGATTCCCGTTCCGAGGTGGGCCACTATCATATTCATCTCCTCATATCGTTTCCCCTTTGAAGCAGCAACTTTTTTTGCCACGTACTTCGTGTTGAGAGCGTGGGAAAGGCTCAGTCTGGGAAGTTCGGGTAAACCCGAAAGCCGCGAAATCTCGTCGAATTCATCCACGGAAACGGGATCGGCAAAAAAAGCTGGAATGCCATGGGGAGATGCCAGCTTATGGGCGATAAGGGCCCCGAGATTAGAAGGGTGATCGGCCTGCACCTTTCCCTCTTTTATGTCACTTATGAGCCTCTCGTTCACCCTGTATATGCCTCCCTGGAGAGGTTTGAAAGCCCCACCTCTTCCTATAACGGCATGAAGCTCCGAGGGCTCCAGTCCTTCCTCCCTGAGAAAATCGAGGACAGCCTTTTCCCTCATCTCCAGCTGGTCGATCGTGGTCTCGTACTTCCTGAGTTCCTCGGGGTCGTGTCGAAGCTCGCGTTCCCTGATCTTCCTTTCGTCCTCAAAGAGGCCTATCTTGGTGGAACCGGCGCCGGGATTTATAACCAGTATCCTGTACATTTACTCCCTCCTGGCTATTGCTTCAAGCTCAACAAGCGCTCCTTTAGGCAGCGCCGTGACCTCAACGACGGATCTGGCAGGATAGGGTTCACGGAAAAATTCAGCGTAAAGATCGTTCACCTCGCCGAAGGCGGAGATATCGGTCAGATAAATGACGGTCTTGATGATGTCTTCGGGTCTCAGGGAAGCAGCATCCAGGATCGCCCCCAGGTTCTTAAGGATCTGACGAAACTGGGCTCCCAGCCCCTCCGCCAGCACTCCAGTGCGGGGCTCTATCCCGATCTGTCCAGAGATAAAGAGAAACTCGCCGGCCCACAGTGCCTGTGAATAAGGGCCAACGGGTCTCGGGGCTTTATCGGTATTAACTACTTTCATCGGAAGTTCCTCCTTTATAATGTAGATTGACCCTTTGAGAACGCTTGAATTATAATAAGGTCAGGAGGTCAAAATGGAAAGCATAATAAAAAAGGCGCTGGAACTTGCGGCAGTGGAATATCTTGACATTCGCCTGGAAGAAAGCACGATAACCCAGATAGTTTATTCGGGGAAAGAGCTCGAAAAGGCCGGAACCAACAAGAAAAAGGGCGGGTCAGTAAGGGCCTTCCACCGGGGCAGCTTCGGTTTTGCCACCTTCAATTCCATAGATGAGCTTCCGAAAGCCGTCGAGGAAGCCCAGCGTCTCGCCAGAATATCGGAGACAAAGGGCTCCGGCCTCAAAAAGGTAGATCCGGTGAAGGACAGGATAAAAGCAGTCGTTGATGACAACCCCCTCGAGCATGGCCTTGAGGAAAAGGTAGACCTGGCGCGGAAGTACAACGAGATCATACTGAGTGCCGGCGAAAAGATCCAGAGTTCAAGGGTGCTCTACGAGGACAGGTTCGTGAAGACCTACTTTTATTCCACCGAGGGAACCGAGCTTGAGATAGAGAAAATCTACTGCGGGGTGAGTTTTGCTTCTTTTGCCAGGGATGGCAGCAATGTCCAGATGGCCTTCAACTCCTTCGGCGACCAGAGAGGCTTCGGGACAGTTCTCGACCACGAGACCGACGTGGAGGAAGTGGTGAAACATTCCCTCGACCTCCTCAAGGCCGAGAAGGTGGAGGGGGGAGTTTACACC
This sequence comes from Caldifarciminota bacterium, assembly GCA_011042705.1. GTDB lineage: Bacteria > Hydrothermota > Hydrothermia > B15-G9 > DRBW01 > DRBW01. The sequence continues at coordinate 2,201 of DRBW01000159.1, read as the reverse complement.
GTTGTTCTCGATCCGAGGATAGCGGGAACTTTCATCCACGAAGCTTTTGGACATCTCTCCGAGGCGGATCACATGGCGAGGAACGAGAAACTTAAGGCGATAATGAAGAAGGGCTCCCGTTTTGGCCCTGATTACCTCAACGTCATAGACGACGGCAGCATGATAGGTGAAAGGGGTTATATCGGCTACGACGACGAGGGAGTGAGGGCGAGAAAGAACTACCTCATTAAAGACGGCATTCTTGTTGGCAGGCTTCACTCGAGACAGACGGCCGAGCTCATGGGAGAAGATGTCACGGGCAATGCCAGGGCGATCGACTTCAGCTTTATGCCCATCGTCAGGATGACCGTGACTTACATAGACCGAGGTGACAAGGAATTCGAAGAACTCCTGGAAGGGATAGAAAGGGGACTCTACGTGATCGGAGCGCTCGGGGGTCAGACGGAGCTCGAGATGTTCACCTTTTCCGCGGAAAGAGCCTATAAGATAGAAAACGGCAGGATCGGTGAGATGGTCAGAGATGTGGTTCTCTCCGGCAACGTCTTTGAAACGCTCAAAAACATCGAAGGAATAGGAAAGGACCTCGTGCTCTACGGGGGACTCGGAGGCTGTGGAAAGAGAGGACAGTTTCCCCTGCCCGTCTCCGACGGATCGCCCCACATCAGGATCAAAAACGTGGTGATAGGGGGAAAATGAAAATGGAAAAGATCGTCGAAATTCTCAAAAAGAAGGATCTGGAAGGATTCGAAGTTTATCTCGAGGAGACCGAAAGCAATCCCGTTATCTTCGAACAGAACGAACTACAGTCTCTGGAAAAAAAGTTTGACCGCGGAGTCGGCGTACGTCTCATTCGCAATGGGCGACTCGGCTTCTCGTCGACCAACGATTTCGAAAGTCCCGATGAGGTGGTGGAATATGCTCTCGAGTCGGCCAGGTACGGTGAGAAGGTTACCTATTCATTCCCGGGCCCCTCGGAGACGGCGGACCTTCGGATCTATTCGGACGAGGGCTGGCCCGAAAAGGAACGGATAGAAATCGGAAACCGCATCCTTGAGGAGCTAAAGGGACTCGCCAGAGACGTTAAGATCGACATGGAACTGGACTACACCCGCAAGAAAGCCACCATCATCAACTCAGCCGGCCTTCAGGTCGAAATGGAAAAGACCTTCTATTCTTTCGAGATAAGCGGATTCACCATAACGGAGTCGGGGTTCGTATGGGTTTACGAGCAGAAGGCATCTCTCAAGCCGCTCCCGCCCTTTGACGACCTGATAAGAAAGTTGTTGAAAAAATTGGAACACGCGGACAGAACGGCGCGCTCGAAGAGCGGCGAGCTAAAAGTAGTATTCGCACCTCAGGCGCTCTTCTCCCTTATCAGGCCCTTCGCGGTGGGGCTGAGCGGCAAAAACATAGCCAAGAGGATCTCTCCCCTTACCAACAGGATTGGCGAGAAAATAGTGGGTGAGAACATCACCTTCATCGACGATGGAACGATTCCCTGGAGCTGGGGAACCCGCCCCTTCGACGATGAGGGAATTCCGGTTAAGAAAAGGTTTCTAATAGAAAAGGGAGTCCTCAGAGGATATCTCCTCGACCTCAACACCTCCTCGAAAATAGGAATGGAATCGACCGGCAACGCCTTCAGAAAGTATAGCTCACTCCCATCCCCTTCCTTCAACAACCTTCTAATAGAACCCGGTGAGATCCCGTCTTCGGAGATCTTCAAAGACATAGACTACGGCATCGTGGTCCATTCCGTGATCGGAGGGGGACAGTCGAACTTGCTGGCGGGCGATTTCTCCCTCAACATCGGTCTCGGGTTTCTCATCGAAAAGGGGGAAGTCGTCGGAAGGGTCAAAGACACGATGGTAGCCGGGAACGTCTATGACTGCTTCAACAGGGTCTATGCCGTCTCAAGAGATACTGAGGCGCTGGGACCCTACATACTTCCTTATATAGCCTTCGAAAAGCTCAACGTCACGGCCAAGGAGTGAGAATGCAATTGGCTCTGCTGCTTTTCATCATTAACTTCGCGAGGGTCGAGCTATCTCTAGGATACGGCCTCCCCATCGGTTCTGCAGAATCGGCGCTTCAGAGCGAAGCACATATGGAGTTTCGCGTAATGCCCTTTCGCCTCATGCGCACCGAACTGGGTTTTTCCGCCGGGATCACCCATCACACGGGCAGAAACGATATTTCTT
>DRBW01000174.1 GCA_011042705.1 Caldifarciminota bacterium | reverse complement strand
GTACTCCAGAAAGGTCATCACGGGCATAGAGAGCAACTCGGTTATCGAGGCCTTCTACGAGGGTGGCTCCATCAGGTTGAAACTGAAGTCTCCTTCCGGGGAAAAGGAGCTTTTCTTTCCCCGTGACGATTCGACCTTCGATAACAGCTCCCTCTATATGATCCTTAGCGCGCTGGATTTCGAGGGAAAACCCTCGGGCGCGATCAGAGTGGTCCTTCTGGTACAGGGAAGTATCCTGACCGCCGATTACAGCGTGGGCGAGGTGAGGGAGGTGGAGATTAACGGGAGCAAGATAAGGGTCTATCCGGTGGCCCTGAAGATGCTCGGTAAGGAGATCGAGGTTCTCTATGGGGCCGACCCGCCTCACAGGCTGGTCAGGTATCTGGAAATGGACTCGGGATCCGGATTTATTCTCAGGGAGGTCGAGAAAAAATGAAGAAGTTTTTCCTTTTTATCCTGTTCACGGGTGTGCTTGCGGGGCAGGTGCTTTATCTCTTTGACGATACCAGGGACGAAACGGCCGGCAATGCCGACTGGATCATCGACGATGATATGCCGATTCCACAGCCTTCCAATCCGGGCAGCGGAGACGACTGGACAGGTGGGATATCGGACTGGGGTTTCGATCTGTGGGATTCGGGTGAGGACCCCTTTACCCTCCCTCCCGGGACAGAGATAACGTACGGCGACACCTCGAACCCTCTCGATCTTTCCAATTTCGATGTCTTCGTTATATGTGAGCCCCAGGATCCGTTCAGCTCTGCAGAGAAACAGGCCATACTCGATTTTGTCCATGACGGCGGCGGCCTCGTTCTTGTCGCCAACCATTACGGATCCGACCGCAACAGTAATGGCTGGGACTCGCCCAGGGTTTTTAACGATCTTGGTACGGAGGAATATTTCGGGATTCATTTCAACGTCTCGGGAGAATCTTACAATAACTTCTCCGACTCTCCCGATTCCAACGTTTCGGGAGATCCCGACGATCCTCTGCTCCACGGGCCATACGGGGATGTGGCGGCTATCGGATTCCACTCTGGCACGGCGATGACCCTGAATCCCGAGTACAATTCCACTGTCAGGGGGCACATCTGGGTTTCCGGCGCCTCCCACGGGAACAGCCTTGTCATGGTGGCTTCGGCGACCTACGGCGCTGGAAGGGTTGTGGGTGTGGGCGACAGCTCTCCGGCCGATGACGGCAACGGCAATCCGGGGAACGTGCTCTATGACGGCTGGACGGCGGTCGGCGAGGATAACTATTCCCTTTTCCTGAACGCCTGCTACTGGGCTTCCGGCGGGACGAGCAACATAAAGCCCTTCATAAGGAGGATCTCACGCAGCCCCCAGTTCCCGAGCTCTGAGGATACCGTGACCGTATGGGCGAGGATATCCGACGACAGCTCCCCTGTCTATGACAGCATATATTTCAGAACCGATGGCGGCGACTGGCAGGCTCTCCCCCATGACAGCGCCAGGGGGCGCGAATATTATTTTCACATCCCTCCTTTAGGGAAGAACTCGACGGTCTATTATTTCGTGAAGGCCGTGGACCCCACGGGAAGGTGGTCCGTTTCGGATACCTTTCATTACCAGGTCAGCCAGGGCGGAGCTTACAGTCTGGACGGATGGACCCTGATTCAGGAAAATTCCCACAGGGAATTTTACTTCGACAACGTCTCCATACTGCCCGGAAGTTATGTGATCATCGCCAGGAATTGCACGAGGAGCCAGTTCGAGAATTTCTGGGGCGTTCAGCTTCCCGACGAGGTCGTATTTTTGAACGGTGGCAACAGCTTTCCCGTGATAAACGGCTCGGAAAATTATACGCTGGTGAATGCGTCGGGTGATACGGTTGACGGCCCCACGATATCGATGAGCTCGGGCCATTCGATACAGAGGATCTCTCCCCTCGACCCTGCGGGCAGCCCATCGAGCTGGGATGTGGTGCCCGATAACCTTGCCACGCCCGGATCAGGGGCAAACCCGGCCAACTCACACAAGGTCGTCATAAACGAGGCCTCTGATGCCTCCGGCTCGGGGAACTACATCTACGAATTCGTCGAACTCTTTTACGACGTTATAACCGGCGTCGAGGAAGAGAGCAGTAGAGATGGGCACTTAACCCAGGTTAATGTCGTCTCGAGTCTGAAAGAGCTGGACTGGTTAAACCCTCCCTACAGCGTCTATGACGTGTCCGGCAGAAAACTCCTCGAGGTTCCGGCGGGCTCTGAGGTGCGCGATGGAGGACTTAAAGGCGGGCTGTATATCGTCGTGAAGAAGGGGAAAACCCATCCCGTCCTTATTTTGAGGTGATGTAGGGGAGGATCTCCCTGTAAATCTTTTCTGAAACCCCTCGGCGCGATAATACGTATTTCCTGGCCCTCTCGCCGATCTTCTGCCGGAGATTCTCTTCTCTGAGAAGGGTCAGTATGGTTTCCTCGAGCTCTTCCCCGTTGTGGACGAGAAGGGCGCCACCGGATTTCAAGAGGCCTCTGGCGGCGTCGGGGGTGTTGAAATAATGGGGCCCGAAGATCACCGGCACGCCGAGGATGGCCGGCTCGACGAGATTGTGGCCCCCATAAGGAGCCAGTGTTCCTCCCACGAAAGCGACATCGGCAACGCCGTAAAAATTCCTGAGCTCGCCCAGTGTGTCGAGTATCATGATTCTCCCGCGGATCTCGCCCGATGTCCTGAGCGAATAAGGTATTCCTCTGGAATCCAGGAACTTCCTTATGGCCTGAACCCTATCGATGTGTCTCGGCGCTATAACGAAATGGGCCTCGGGGTTTTTTCTCAGGAGACTGACCGCGGCCTTCAATATAAGTTCCTCTTCTTTTGGCCTGACGCTTCCGAAGACCACCAGTCTGCGGTTACCTGAAGGGAAATTTTCGGGCGGTTCGACCTCTTCGTTCATCAGGTCAAACTTCAGGCTTCCCGTTACTCTGACCCTTTCGGGGGGAGCCCCCAGGTATAGATACCTCCTCCTGTCAGTTTCCGACTGGGCCAGAATCAGGCTGAACAGCGACAGAAGAGAGGAGAATTTGCTTTTCAGAACCCTGTATCTCCTCAGGGTCCTGGGCGAGAGGCGGGCATTAACGAGGAAAATGGGAACTCCGTACTTTTTGGCCGTCAGGATCAGATTCGGCCAGAGCTCCGTTTCCACGATGAGGAGCGCCCTGAAATTCCCCCTCCTGAAGAATTCGTCGATCTTGTCCTTTATGTCATAGGGAAATCTCCCTATTGCGATGTCTCCGTCGAAGAGATCATGGGCCCTTCTGTATCCAGTTTCGGTGAAAGTTGAGAGGAAGATGGGCATATCGGGGTGCCTCTGTATTATCAGGTGGATAAAGGGAGAAATGGCGTTTACCTCTCCGAGAGAGGCCGCGTGTACGTATATCCCGCCTTCCTCTATTCGGGGAAGGGGCCATTTGTTGACGATGGGCCTTATTGCTTTTAAAAGAAGGTCATAGAGAAAGGGCAATTCAAACGACCTGTTCCTCGCTCATCACGTGGTTTTTCTTGATAATTATGTCCTCGGTCAGGGGCACGAACCTGTCGGCAACTTTCTTCAACTCGTCCGATGTGTTCTGCGGGAAAGACATGACTTCCACCGTTGTTCCCTGAGCCTGAAGGACCCTGACCAGCTCGGTGAAATCGCCGTCGCCCGACACGAGGACGACGACATCGAGCTTCGGGGCGAACAGTATGGAATCTATGGCGATCCCCATGTCCCAGTCGCCCCGGGCCGAACCGTCGGGCCTTCTCTTGAGAGGTTTTGCCTTGACATTAAATCCGAGATGTTCCAGGACCGAGATGAACCCCGACTGATCCACCTCTTCGGAAGTTATGAGATAGGCGAAGGCCACAACCAGGGTCCTGTCCCTTACGGCCTGCGCGAGAAGCTTTTCGAAGTCAACTTTGCCCCCAAAATATTCCTTTGCCGAATAGAACATGTTCTGTACGTCGACAAAAATTCCTACCCTCACGCTTTTGGAAAGATAGGATTTTGAATTTTTCATTGTCTTCTCCTTCTTTTTGAACTGTTGGGAATTCCCATTTCTTTTCTGTACTCGGCGACTGTCCTTCTTTTTATAACATAACCCTGTCTTTCAAGCCTGTCGGCGATCTCCTGATCCGAGAGAGGAGCGTCCTTATCTTCGTTTTCGATCATCTCCCGGATCATGTTCATCACGACTTCTCTCGGAGCCATTGCCTCGCCCCGGGGAACGCCCCGCTTGAAGAAGAATTTCAGCTCGAATATCCCCACGGGCGTGTCGGCATAACGCCCCTTGACGACCCTGTTGAAGGTGGATATCGGTATGCCGAGTAGCTCGGCGGCTCTGGTCTGCGTGATCGGCTCCAGGTAGTCCTTTTTGCCGAGAAGGAAGTCCCGGTGGTATTCAACTATGAATTCCGCTACTTTCTGGATGTTGGCGCGCCTTTTTTCGAGGGCAGAGAGGAAATCCTCGGCTCTTCTCAGTTTCTCCTTTATGAAGTTTATCTCCTCGGGGGAGGCCTTCCCCTCCTCCAGCACCCTGGCGTAATAGGAACTTATCGTGATCCTGGGAAGCCCTGAATCCACCAGCTCGACGACCAGTTTGCCCTCAACGATCCTGATTATGACCTCGGGATAAACGTATTCAGAATTTACCTCGCCGTATTTCTCCACCGGGAAGGGGTAGAGGCTCTTCAGAACCCTGAAGCATTCGTTTCTCTGCTCCTCATCGAGGCCTGCCTCGATCAGGAGGGCCTCGATGCCCCTTTCCTTTACTTCGTCCCATCGCTCATCGATGATTTTGAAGAGAAGAGAGTCCTCAAGGCCGAGTTCCTCGAGCTGAGCCAGATAGACCTCTCTCTGGTCCAGCGCAGCTACTCCGATCGGATCGAAGGTCCTCATTATCGTTCGGCGTATCGCCTCGACTTCCTCCCCGGGCACCCTGAGGTCTGAGGCGATCTTTTCCACTGGTTTTGCGAGAAGCCCCCTTCCGTCTAAGGAGTCGATTATCTCCCTCGCTATTGTCTTTCTTCTCTCGTCGTGGTTGAAGTTCACGTCGAGCTGAACGTCTATCCTCTCCCAGAAGCTTATCTGAGGCGCCTGGAACCGGCCGTCGATTTCTTCTTCCTCGTCGATGTCATAACTCAGAGGAAGCCGAGGATCTGCCGAAAATTCGACTATTTTGGGAATCGTCTCCTTGTTTTCCCTTTTCTCCGCCGATTTCTCTTTCCCCGGGATCTCGATCATCACCGGATTGCTCTCTATTTCGGTGCGTATAGCCTGGGCGAGCTCGTCCAGAGATAAGCTGAGGAGGGTCGACTCCAGTATCGCCCTGGGTATGATTTTCAGTACCTGTTTCTGCTCCTGTTTGTTAGTTATTCTCATAGCCTGAATCTCTCTCCGAGATAAAGTTCTCTTGCTTTTGGGTCGCTTACAAGCATCTCGGCGGTGCCGGAGAGCAAAACCTTACCCTCATAAATTATATAGGCTCTATCGGTGATTTCCAATGTCTCCCTAACGTTATGGTCGGTTATCAGGACACCTATCCCCATCTTTTTCAAGCCCTTCACGATATCCTGTATCTCAGATCTGGTCTTGGG
>DRBW01000036.1 GCA_011042705.1 Caldifarciminota bacterium | reverse complement strand
CAGAAAACCCTGAGGAAACTCGAATGGCGCTTTGAGAACCTCGAGAAAAACTTTCAACGTGAAAAGGGGGATGAACCCTCCCCGCCATGACGCCCTGCTGACAGGATGAACTCGAGCCCGGGGTAAGAGACGCTCCTCGAGGCCATCTCGTTGGCAAAAGAGGCCGCCTTTTCGAAATCTCCGTGATTCAGGTAATCCGCCAGGAAAGAAGCTCCGAAAATGTCTCCACAGCCCGTTGGGTCGACGACTTCAACGGCCGGCACCCTGAATTTCTTAACCACTGCGGAATTTTCCTTCCTGTATGCCAGAATGCTGCCGCGGGAGCCCATAGTAAGATTCAGCGCCTTCGGCCCCTGTGAGATGACGAGCAGCGCCAGCTTTTCCATTTCCTCCTCGGTTTCGGTTTTAAATCCTGTGAAATGCTGGATTTCGAGGCGGTTCATCTGAAGTATATCTGCCATCCTCGCCCATGACTGCCAGTCCCTGAGCCTTCTGAGCCTGAAACCGCCATCAGCATCCTTCTCCCTTAGAAGGCTGTGGATGTCCATATAGAGGACACCCTTGAAAGCATAAGAGAGGGTCTTTAAGTCCTGAAAGGACAGATCGTCGTTCTTTATGTAATTCACGAGGAAGGCCTCGGATTCGAGATAGGGCATGAGGTCCCTGAAAGTCAGGGGAGGCGTGACGAGCTCGAAGAACTCCTCCCTCTCCTCTCCATCGCCGTAGATCAGCCTGTTTCGATTTGTCCCCCGGGCATATACCTTGACGGCCTCGAGATTTATGTTGGGAAAGATCTCGACCAGCTCCCTGAACCGGCTGAGGTCATCGCTACCGATATAGGTTATCGGAACTATCTCCCTGTCAGGAAGAAGGGCGGCGAGGGTTAGAACGGAATAGGTTATGCCTCCAAAGGAAGAAAAGGTCCTTCCGCCCCGATGTATTTCGTCGAGAACGACAGATCCTACTACTGCGACTTTCCCTCTCAAAGCGTTGACCTCCTGAAGTATTTACCGGGCAACTGAACCACGTAACCCTTCAGCTCCAGCGAAAGGAGATACACGAGCAGATCCACGACTTCGATGCTGAGCTTCCTGGCGATCTGATCCACATGGAGGGGCTCCTCTGAGAGACACTCGTATATCTTCTTCTCAGTGCCCCTGAGGTCAGGTTCGAGCTTTCTCTGAGGCCGCGAGATCCCGAGGGCGAACAGGATATCCCCGGGGCTCTGGGCGAGCATGGCGCCCCTTTTTATGAGGGAATTGGTGCCAAAAGAGGCCTTTGAATCCACCGGTCCGGGGAGGGCAAAAACCTCCTTCCCCTGGGCCTGTGCCCACGAAGCCGTATTGAGCGCACCCGATCGCCGGCCGGCCTCGACGACCACCAGCAAATCGGCCATCCCGCTTATTATCCTGTTCCTCCTCAGGAAATTGCAGGGATAGGGCTTGGTTCCGAAAGGAAACTCAGTGACGATAGCCCCTCCTGAGCCCACGATCTCATCGAACAGTTTTCTGTTCTCGCGGGGATAGGGGCGATCAAGGCCGGACCCCAGCACGACTATGGTTTTCCCTCCGGCCCTCAGAGCCGCCACGTGGGCCTGAGTATCTATACCGCGCGCTCCTCCCGAGATTACAGAACACCCCGATTCTGTAACGGCTTCGGCAAAACGGGCAGCCTGTCTGAGCCCATAAGAGGTGGGTTTTCTCGTTCCGACTATGGCCACTGATTTTTCCCCGCTTTTTTCATCGCCCAGAACGAACAAAAGAGGCGGAGAATACTCGAACTGCCTGAGATTTGCAGGATAAGCATCGTCCTCATAAGTGATTATGGCGGCTCCGTATTCTGACGCAACCTTGAGCTGCCTCTCAGCCCTCTTCAAGTCGAAACCCGCGATCGCTTCCCCGAGATTTCGGTTTTTCAGGCGCCCTGCATTTCTGAAAACCTCTCGGGGCGATCCGTAATCGTCGCAGAGGGACCTGAACTGAACGGGTCCCACTCCCCTCACCATGTGAAGCGCTACCCACCACACCAGCTCATCCTGCATCTCAGAGTGGATTATAAGAAAGCCCCCATAAAGCGTCAAGTTCCCGAGGCTCTCAGAATCCATTTTGTAGTAACTTTGAGCCTTATTCCGCCGTCCCCGGGAGACCCGTTTTCCATCCATTTCAGAGAAAAGCAAAATGACCGCAACTGCGCCAAAGGCGGATTGCAGAACCGGCACAGGAGCGGATTTCTCGGGGCAAGTGGGGCATTCTGATATGTACCCTCTCAATCGGCGAGGAAACCCGGGACGCAGTCCGGAGTTGATTTTATCTCTCCACTGCGTTATTTTCTATGAGAGCTACGAATAGACAGGGCAGTTCTTTTAAATAGTTAAGCAAGGAGAAAAACAATGAGGGAAGCAGACCTTATAGTAGAGGGAGATTATGTTCTGCCGATAGACAAAAAGGGAACCGTCCTGAGAGATGCCTCGGTCGTTATAAGGGACGGAAAGATAGAAGATATCCTGCCCGTCGGGAAGGCAAAGGCTCTCTATTCTGCCAGAGAAAAAGTTGGGGGGTCCAACTATCTCGTCATGCCCGGGTTCGTAAATACCCACACCCATGCCGCCATGGTCGCGTTTCGGGGACTGGCCGATGACCTGCCCCTGATGAAATGGTTGAGGAAATATATATGGCCCCGTGAATCGCGTTTCGTGACTGCCGATTTCATACGGAAATCGCTGCCCCTCGCCCTGGCCGAGATGATAGCCTCGGGCATAACGACCTTCGCCGACATGTACTTCTTTCAGGACGTCGCTGCAGAAATAGTGAGGGAAACGGGGCTCAGAGCCGTCCTCGGGGAGGGATTGGCCGATTTCCCCACACCGTCCTTCAAAAAGCCCGAAGACGGGCTGCGTTTCAGCCGCGAATTCATCGAGAGTCACAGAGATGACCCCCTTATCATACCTGCCCTTGCCCCTCATGCCCCCTATAGCTGTTCTCCGGACCTCCTGAAAAAGTCCTGTGAGCTCTCTAAGGAATATGATGTTCCCTATCTAATTCACGTCGCTGAAACTGCCGATGAGGTTGAGGAGCTCAGGTCCAGAAAGGGGCTTTCCCCCGTAAAGTATCTCGAAGAACTGGGGGTTCTCTGGAACAGAACTGTCGCCGCCCACATGGTGTGGCTCGAAGAAGACGAGTTCAAGATAGTGAAAAAACGCAAAATAGGCGTCTCCCACAACCCCACCAGCAACCTCAAGCTCGCTTCAGGGATTGCCCCCGTGCCCAAATACCTGAGGCTGGGCGTGAAAATCGGGCTCGGAACCGACGGCGCTGCATCCAACAACGATCTCGACTTCACCGACGAAATGCACCTCACTGCCCTGATACACAAAGTTCACCGGGGCGATCCCACCGTCGTCAAGGCTGCCGAGGTCGTATACATGGCAACCCTCGGCGGTGCAGAGGTTCTCGGCATAGCCGATGAGACCGGGTCACTCGAAAAGGGCAAGAGCGCCGACATCATCCTGATCGATCTCGACCGCCCTCACCTTCTGCCCCTTTATGACCCTTTCTCTCACCTCGTCTATGCCCTGAAAAGCAGCGATATCACCCACACAATAGTCAGGGGGAAAATTCTTTACGAAAAGGGCTCTTTCAGGACGCTCGATGTTGAAAAGGCTTCCTTTGACATGAAAGAGCTTCAGGGAAAACTCCGTTGAAAAAGTCGAGATCTGACCTGACTGCAAACTTCGATATAGACGGCCAAAACACACCCGGACGGGGCAAAAGTTGCAAGTCCGAGCACCATAGAGTAACTTAAAAACATGGCCAAAAGAGAACCGGCACTGACTCCCGACAGCTCAAAGCTTCAGGCTCTTTTCAAGCTGGTATATATGCTGAATCCAAACATGGAACTCGACGAGGCGATAGATCTCGTCGTGAAGAAGGGCGTAAAAGTGCTCCCCGCCGAGAGATGTGCGGTCGTATTCTTTGACGACAGGGGGAAACTCCAGGAGAAAAAATATAATCTCAAGGGCGGCAAAAATGTGGACATATGCCACAGCATTATCCTCAAAACTATAAAGAGGAGAAAGCCTATCCTCGTCATGAATGCCCTGGAAGACAGGGAATTCAAAAAGCACGACAGCGTCCAGAGGCTCGGCTTGAAATCGATCCTTACCGTTCCCATAGAGCTCGAGGGCGAATTCATGGGCGTCATTTATGTGGATAACAGAGCCCTTGCCGGGGGGTTTTCGAACACAGACACCTATTACCTTATGGCATTGAGCAACCTTCTGCTTCCTTACCTTAAAAGGGCTCGCCGGGGGCGCTCCCTTGACCTGCAGAAGGACGGCTTTCTCGATTCGAATCCCACCGACTGCCGTTTCGGGAAAATGATAGGACGCTCGAAAATCATGGCAGAGCTCTTTCGCTTTGCGGAGAGCGTGAAGGACTCGAGATGCCCGATCTTAATTACCGGGGAAGAGGGAACGGGGAAATCGACCTTTGCCAGGAGCATCTACGATGCGAGTGGTATCTATAAAAAGGGATTTTTCGTGGTGGATGCCGAAGAACTCGAACCCGACACGATGAAGGGTTATCTCTTCGGCGAGAGGGGATTCATGAAAAAAGCCAGCGGAGGGACTGTCTACATAAAAGAGGTAACCTTGCTGCCGCTGGACGCGCAGCGCAGCCTCCTTAAAGTCATAGAGAAAGACCCCGACCAACCTGGAGATTTCGACGTGAGGATAATAGTTTCCGCCTCAAAAGACATCTGGAAGGAGGCTGCCGAGAGGAGGTTCAAAAAGGCACTTCTCAGCAGGCTGAGCGTCGTACACATTCACATCCCGCCCCTTCGGGACAGGAGAGGCGACATCCCCCTTTTGGCGGCTAACTTCCTCATTTCCTTCTGCGAAAAACACGGGAAGAAGCTCAGGGGGTTTACCGAAGGAGCTATGGAGAAAATGCGCCTCTACGATTGGCCCGGCAACGTTAGAGAACTGGAGGAGAGGGTGGAGAGAGCCTGCCTCAGTGCTAAGCCGGGAGATTACGTGACCTCCAGCGATCTCGGTTTCGAATCGACCGTCGTGGATCGCTTCAAAACCCTCGAGGAATTCGAAAGGGAATACATCATCACGATCCTGAAATCGGTGGGGCACAACAAAAGCCTGGCCGCCGACGTCCTCGGAATCAGCCGGCGGACGCTTTACTACAAACTGAAAAAGTACGGCATCACCTGAGAACAAATACCCACACCGACATGCGGTAACCCGCCATCACCGATATAAATGTCCGGTCAACCGGTTTGTTTCGGACTAAAGCTGGGACGCCGTACTGGAATGGTAACGCTACCGATAGGTAACACAATCAGTGCCCTGTAGATGAACCTCATCGAAGGCATAACCTTCTCCCCTCCCTGCTCCGAATTGACTAGCAGATCTCAGTTTCCTGAAACTGCTCTCCAGCGCATCCGGCGACTCAGCATTATGCGGGCAGCGAATCACCGATTCCTCGATATCCTTCGCCGCCCTTATTGCCTCAGGAAAAAATCTAAGTGAAAAACTGCTGGACGGCTCATGATAAAACCTACTCGTATCCCTGGTAAAGGACGGGTAGCATCCCAGCTTTTTT
>DRBW01000126.1 GCA_011042705.1 Caldifarciminota bacterium | reverse complement strand
TGGTGTTCAACACGGCGGAGATGGACACGGGCGAGTATGGTGCGATAGTGATGGTGATGAGCAACGATCCCGATGAGAGTGTGGTGAACGTGGACGTGAGTTTGACGGTGGGAGCCGGGTTCACAGTCGGGGATGTGAACGGAGACGGGCAGGTGGATTACACCGATCTGATATATCTGGCGAACTATCTGTTTGCGGGAGGTCCACCGCCGCAGCTCATGGCAAGTGGAGATCTGAACGGAGACGGCGAGGTCACATACACCGATCTCGTGATGCTCGCCCACATGGTCTACGGCAGGGGCGGACCGCTTGTCCCTGGCACAGGCAAAGTAAAGGGCGGAATTAGATAGAGATTTTCTGCGGGCGGGGCGATCTCCGATCGCCCCGCCCGCATCCCTCACTCGCAGATCTGGAGTGGACTTGCTGTCTTAAATTCGCCTCTTTGCTTTTCCCGACGCCGGGTTTTATTCGAAGGGGACTGTTTTTAGCGAATCGAGCTTCAGGATTTTCCTTCTGATATTTCTATTTCTGCCAAATTGACAAAGGAGGGCTTCGAAATTAACATTTTCCCATGACTCGCATACCCGATTGTCTGTTCAGGGAAAAGATAGGAGAGGGTGAATGTCCCTATATCCTTCCGGGAGAGGAGGAGCTCAGGGAAAACCGTGAGCTCAGGATACGCAGGAAGTGCCTCTACTGTAAGAGGCTCCTGGATCTCATTCTCGACGAAAGGGACACCAGGGGATTTCTCCTGAAAGTAGCCCTGGAGGAGCTCAGGGAGAAGGACAGGATCATCAGGGACATGAAGGGCTTTCTCAAGCTCCAGAAGGAGCAGATAACCGTTCTTCACAGGGTCTCGGAGATCCTGAACCTCTCACTGGATCTCAGGGAGATCGCCTATGTCGTCCTTCTATCGATAACGGCAGGGGAGCTTTTCGGGTTCAACAGGTCAATCCTGTTGCTTTACGACAGGGAGGCCAGGAGGTTCACGGGGTACTTCGGCATGGGCCCCAGGACACCAGAGGAGGCAGTGAAGATATGGGAGGAGATAGAGCGGGAACGTAAATCCTTTCCCATGTTGCTCGAGAGCTTCACCATCGAGAAATTCGAGGAGGAGAAGAAGAAGTTCCTGGACATCCTTCGGGCCCTCGAGACCGAGATAGACGAGGGAACGGAGGCCTTCATCTTCGGAGGGAAAGGAGCGCTTCTCATCAGGAAAAAGGGTGCGGAATTTCCCTTTTTCAGGAAGATCTTCGATGTCCTGAGGACCCCTTTTTACGTCCTTCTACCGCTGAAAACGAAAGAAGGGCCGATAGGAGTCATAATAGCCGATAATTTCGTGACCGGGCTGGATATCGAGCCCGAGAGGACAGAATCGCTGGAGATTTTTGCCTATCAGGCGTCTTTAGCCATTCACAGGGCAGCCCTTCACAGGTACCTCGAGGACAAGCTGAAGGAGCTCGAGGAGCTTAACGCTGCTTTGAAGCAATACAACGAGAAGATGGCGAAGATGGAGAAGATGGCAGCGGTGGGGGAGATCATCCATCACATAACCCACGAGTTCAAAAACCCCCTCATCGTTATCGGAGGCCTCTCCAAAGAACTCCTCAAGGAGACAGATTCCTCCGACCCCAGGCACAGGTATCTCATGGCCATCAGCGAAGAGGTCGAGCGGCTTCTCGACATACTCAACCGGACAGTTGAAGATGCGAGGAGGAGGTTTTCGGTGAGGAGGGAACCGGTCGACATTAACAGCCTTCTGGAATCGCGCCTCAGGGAATATGCACCCCTCTTCAAGGCCAAGAACATCGAGGTTAGCTTTCACAAAGACGAGGCCGTTCCTCCTGTGATGGCCGATCCCTCCCAGATCCAGGTTTGCTTCGACAACGTTATTTTCAACGCCATAGAGGCCATGCCAGAGGGAGGCAGGCTCGACATAAAGAGTGAGAGGAACTCAGGGGGTTCCATCCGGATCTCTTTTAAAGATACGGGCATAGGAATGTCGGAGGACGTTATGAAGAGGATATTCGAGCCCTATTTTACAACGAAGAAAAAGGGAAGCGGGCTCGGGCTTTACAATACAAAGGAGATAATGAAAGCCCACGGGGGGGATATAAAGGTGGAGAGCCAAGAGGGCGAGGGGACGACGGTTTACCTGATTTTCACAGGAGGAGAACATGGAGGAGAAGGAAAAGAAGGCGAAGATACTCTTCGTCGATGACGATAAGAATATAAGGCTTCTGTACGAAAAGGTCTTCAGCGAGGAGGGCTACGAGGTTCTGCTCGCGGAAAGCGGGGAGAAAGCCCTCGAGGTGCTGAAGGAAAACGAGGATATCGACCTGGTGGTCCTCGATATTAAGATGAAGGGGCAGTCGGGGCTCGAGACCCTCCAGCATATCGTAAAGGAAAAGAGGAAACTTCCGGTCATCCTCTGTTCCGCCTATTCTTCCTTCCAGGATGACTTCACGTCCTGGCTCGCCGATGCTTACGTCGTCAAGTCTCCTGACCTTTCTGAGCTCAAGTTCGAGATCAAGAAGGCACTCGAGAAGAGAAGGTCCGGTTGATAAAGTTGTAAGGGACATGATGTAGCTTTAAAATTCCAACCCAAAGGAGGTGGTATCACGAAAGCAGTCGTTCTTGCCGGCGGTTTTGGGACCCGCATAAGGCCCCTCACTCTCAACACTCCCAAACCCATGTTGCCGATGGTGAACAGGCCGATCCTCGAGCACATCGTGAAACACATCAGGGAGAGCGGATTCGACAGTGCCGTTTTTCTCCTTTATTTCTATCCCGACGTCATAAAGAATTACTTCGGTGACGGCAGCGAGTTCGGCGTGAAAATAGACTATGTGGTGCCCGACAGCGATTTCGGGACTGCTGGTGCGGTGAAATACGCCGAGCCCTTTATCGATGAAGAAGATTTCCTCGTGATCAGCGGCGATCTGTTGACCGACATCGATCTCCAGGCTCTTTACAGTTTCCACAAGGAAAAGGGAGCGAGGGCCACCATAGCTCTCACCCGGGTTAAGGATCCGCTCCAGTTCGGCATAGTCATCACCGACAGCGAGGGACGGGTTAGCAAGTTCCTCGAGAAGCCCACCTGGGGCGAGGTTTTCTCCGACACGGTGAACACGGGGATCTACGTGCTGAAACGGGATGTCCTGGAGATGATTCCCCCGGAGAGCGAGTACGATTTCTCCAAAGACCTTTTCCCCCGGCTTCTATCGGGAGGCGACGCCCTTTACGGATTTGTGGCCGACGGATACTGGAGGGATATTGGTGACCCAGATTCCTACAGGGAGGCTCACTACGAGGTTCTCGAGGGAAAGGTGAGGATAGAGGTCCCGGGCGAGAAGCTGGATCTCGTCGGCAGGGACGTCAGGGTCGGAAGGGACGTCGTGATAGCCGACAGGGTGAGCCTGCGCGGCACTGTGATACTCGGAAACAACACGAAGATACTGAAGGGCGCACAGGTGGCCGATTCCGTGATAGGGAACAACTGCCTGGTAGAGGAAGGAGCATACATCGAGAAGGCAGTTATTTGGGACAATGTCTACGTTAAGGCAGGAGCCACCATAAAAGGCGCCGTTATCGGAAACGGCGTAATCGTGGGGGAAGAGGCCGTGATCTCCGAGGGAGCGGTCGTCGGCGACGAATGTTCAGTAGGGAAAAAGGCTCACCTCAAGAGCGGTGTCAAGATATGGCCGAGGAAGGTCATAGAGGATGAGGCCGTTGTCTCCGCCAACCTCGTATGGGGCGAGCGGTGGAGAAAGAGCCTCTTCGAGGGCGCCAGGATCACGGGGCTGACCAACATAGAGCTCACTCCCGAGGTCTGCGCCAAGCTGGGTGCAGCCTATGGCACGGTCCTCCCGAAGGGGTCCTACGTGCTCCTGGGTAGGGATTCTCATCCGTCTTCCAGGATGCTGAGGAGAGCATTCATCGGAGGCCTCGTCTCCACAGGGGTTCACGTCAGGGATACCCAGCTCCTTCCCATCCCCATATTTCGCTATAAGCTCGAGAGCTTCGGCGAGGTGGGCGGAGTTTACTTCAGGCAGGCTCCCGACGATCCACCTTCGACGGAGATCCACTTTTTCGATTCCGACGGGATAGACATCACGACCTCTTTCGGCAAGAACATCGAACGGATTTTCTTCAGGGAGGATTTCAGGCGGGCCCACTATAACGAACCCGGCGAGATAGCCATGGTGCCCAGAGTGGTTGATTACTACAGGGAGGGATATTTCCAGAGCATAGACGCGAAGTTGATCAGGGAAAGGAAATTCAGGCTGATAGTGGACTTCAGTCACGGGTCTCCTTCGGTGGTTTTCCCCGGAATACTGGACCAGCTCAGGTGTGAGGTCGTCGGACTGAACGCCTATCTCGATTACACCAGGCTTTCCAAAAAGGATGAGGAGATAAGCGTTGCCCTGTCCCAGCTCGCCGCCATCGTGAAGTCCCTCAAGTATGACCTTGGTTTTTATCTCTTCCCCAGCGGAGAGAAACTTATTCTCGTCGACGAAAAGGGAAAGGTTTACAGGGACATAGATCTTCTCGTCCTGGTCTCTGACCTTCTCATGAGGGTCTCGGAGAAAAAGGGCATAATCTCCGTTCCCGTGTACGCTCCTTCCCTCCTGAACGAGATGGCCCAGAAGAGAGGATTCACGGTGAGGAGGATCTCCACGACTCCCCGTTCCATGGCCGAGGAGGCTCAGAAGCCCGAGGTCCTTCTCGTCGCTTCCGGAGAGGGGGAGCTGATATTTCCGGAATTCCAGTATGCTTCCGATGCCCTCTTCGCCGTTTCCAAGATACTGGAGCTGCTCGCCCGATACGGCGGAAAGCTCTCCACAATAGGGAGGGACATTCCTGGCTATCACCTGCGTTATTCAAGGATATCCTGTCCTCTCTACAGGAAGGGGACGCTCATGCGGAGGCTCAGTGAGGAGGCGATGGGCAGGGAGATTTCTTTCCTGGACGGCCTCAAGTTTCAGGAGGGTAAGGGATGGGTGATGGTGAGGCCCGATCAGTTTAAGCCTTACATTCACATATATGCCGAGGCTCCTTCCGACGGTGAGGCCGGGGAGCTTATAGAGATATACGAGAAGAAACTCAAGAACTGGATCGAGGGATGAGCCGAACGAAGGTCCTGTTCCTCTGGCACATGCATCAGCCCCTTTACAGGGTTCCCGGATTCAGGAGGGGGGAGAGGATGAAACGCTTCAGGCTGCCCTGGGTTTTCCTTCACAGCATCAGGGAGTACTACGACATGCTCAGGATAGTCGAGGAGGTCCCCGGCGTGAGGGTCTGCTTTAACGTCGTGCCTGCTCTTCTCGAGCAGATTCAGGACTACACGGGTGGAGAAGATATCAGGGATGACTTTCTGGAGGTTATAGAAAAGGACCCCGATTCCCTCACCGACAGAGACAGGTCTTTTATGCTCAGGAACTTCTTCGCTCTGAACTACGAGACCCAGATAAAGCCTTATCTCAGGTTCAGGGAGCTCTATGAGAGAAGGGGCAAGCCCTTCGATCTCGACTCAAAGGTGAATCGATTCTCGGCGAGAGACTTTCTCGATCTTCAGGTCCTCTTCCTCCTCGCCAACTTCAGCGAGGTGGAGAAGGAGAGAGATGATTTCATATCGGGACTTGTCGCAAAGGGAAGGGATTTCAGCGTTGAGGAGAAGTCCCAGCTTTTGAGGAAAGC
>DRBW01000108.1 GCA_011042705.1 Caldifarciminota bacterium | reverse complement strand
ATCTCGTCCATATTGAGGATTTCCTCGACCTTCTTGACGTTCTCCTCGGGCACGGCGATCACATCGGCGCCGATCCTTCCGAGGAGATTCAGGAAGGGGTTGGTATCGAGGGCGAGGGTATCGGAATCCGCCGGCAGCTTAGACAGCTCGATTTCGTGAAGCTTGTCGTCTATCTTCTTGATGATGTCGTTCACGAGGGACGTCTTGGCGACGAGCTTGAACTCGAGAAGGGCCGTACGGCCGATCAGAGATCGGGCCCTTTCCCAGTCCAAAACGCCTGGCAGCTGCACTAAAATCCTGTCCTCTCCGAGCTTCTCGATGGAGGGCTCGAAAACGCCCCACTGGTCGATTCTGTTTCTGATGACTTCGATCGCACGGTCAACGGCACCCTTCACTTCCTCAGGCTTGAGCTTGGATTTGTCGACTTCATAAAGGAGGTACATTCCACCCTGCAGGTCAAGCCCCAGGTTCAGGGATTTCCTCTTCAGTATCTCTCTCTCCGCCTTTGGCAGGGCCTCGAGCTGCGACTGGCTCATCGAATAATACCTGTAGGTAGGATAGAGCGTCCACAGGGCTATTATGAATAGAGCCACAACGATCACAATGCGCCACTTCAAACTCTTCAATTAAGCGCCTCCTTTTAGAAAATTAAAAATTGAAAGGCTGTTTTCCTAAGTGGCAATTATATTAAGGATTTCCCTTTCCGTCAAGTTATAAGGGAACCCTGGCGGCGGAGAGAGAATCAAAAAACTGCCTCCTTATGCTCCTGCTCAAGTTGGTTTCCTCACAGGCCCTGCAGGTCTGTCCGATATGTCCGATAAATGTCCGATAAATCGGGCGCCTATCTGCGACTCTGCTTTCCTTGTGTCCGAAATGTCCGATAAATGTCCGATAAGCTGGGAAGCCTTAGAGGAGCACAATTTTCCGCTGTGTCCGATAAAGGTCCGATATGTCCGATAAATGTCGGAAAAGTTCACTTCAGGGTGTAGCGCCGGCCCTTTTTCTCCCCCGTCGCCCTCAATATGCCCGATTCCACCAGGTTCTGAAGCATTCTATAGACGGTCTTGTCGGAAAGGGCCGGAAACAGGTCCTTAATGTCGGAGAGCTTCGCCTCGCCCTTCTTTTTGAGATACCTTACGATCTCGATCTCGCGATCGGTGAGGCCCATCTCCTCGAGCCTGTCATCGGTGTAGAGGTCTTTAATGAAGGTAACCGAAAATCCGCCGTGGGCCTCCTCGAAAAGCGGGGTGGGAAGTCCCGCCTTTCTGAAAGCCTCGATCATTCGGGGCACACCGCTTCCATATCTCTCGATGAGCCCGAGATCGTAAAATATCTGCGAGATCAGCCTGTTTCTGGGTCTCGAAGGATGGGTCATCCCGTAGAGTCCCTCCACCGTAATGCCCTCGGGGAGACGGCCAGGGTTCCAGATGAAAACCTTATCGTCGGTGATCCTGAGCTGTATGTCCGACGGCTCCCTGTAATCCCGGTGCACAATGGCGTTGATCACCGCCTCCCTCAGGGCTTCGAGGGGAAAATCCCAGACCTCCATGCGCTCGGGGCTCTCCGAAATAACAAGGTGAACGGCGATGTGTTTCTTGACGAAGGTCATAGCCTCGTCCACCTGGTCTATTATCGTCCCGCCGAGAAGCCTGTGGTCGACAATCTCGGAAAGTCCTCTGGTTCTCCCGCAGTGCACCACGGCCTGAGGAAGAAACCTCTGGGGGTCCCTGCCGAAGAGAAGGACGGCAGCCCATGTAGGTTTGCCCTCCCTCACAAGCTCGAGCTCTTCAAGAAGCTCCCGGAGAGGTTTATCGGGGAAATTTCTTCTCTCCGCCCTTCTCGCTTTCTCCACATAATGGGCAAACCTGTCGAGGTCGAGGTCGTCGATCCCTGCATCCCTGGCGGGAAAGGCATCCCAGGAGAGGCCGAGGGACTTGAGGTGAAGTTCAGCTATCTCCTCGGGCCCGAGGAGCCTCACCTTCCTGCCCTCCCTCACATAACACTTACCGTCAAATTGAACGGGCTTAAGGGGAAACTCGGGAATTCTGATGAAAAGCAGAGTGCCTCTCTCGGTCGTGAGGGGCGTTATCTCGGGGATTATCTGGGGATCGGTGTGTTTTCTGAAGCTTTCCATTATCTCTCGACTTAATTCCTCGGCCCCGTCAACTCCCACCACCTCTCCTGCTCGGTCGGCTCCGATCACGATTATGCCGCCCTCGGCGTTGGCAAAGGCCGCGCCCACTCTGACGACATCCCTCGAAAAGCTCTCCTTGAATTCCACCCGATCTTCGTCTTCCCTCAGGAATCTCAAAGCATCCATGTCGGTGATGATTGTAAATGACAGCGGGCTGCCTTTCAAGCTCAACTGACTTTATGTCAGATACCCGCTGCTTTAAAATTTGAGCGGGCTGAGCATAGAATTCCTGATCGACTTTTCCCCTGTGCGGTCAGGAACTCTGGTGCTATGCGTTGACAAGAAAGTAAGTTGAGGTTATTGTTAATGCATCAACAAGGTTGGAGGAATTAATACACCCAGATGCCGTTAAAAGAGATAATCGAAAAACATAAGGATTCGGTTCTTTCTATCGTGGCCTTTGAGATTCCTGACCTGGATCTTATCAGAGGAGCCGTGGGTCAGGAGGCCACCGATGAATTCCTCAAATCCGTTCTCGATTCCATCCGTTCCCTCATAAGAAAACGGGATTACGCCGAAATCCTCGACGAGACCAGGTTCCTTGTTTTTCTCTCCGAGACGGAACCCCAGTTCGCCGATAAGGTGATCGATCGGATCAAAAACGCCATAGGAAATCTGGAAATAAAAGGCACCTCGATGTCGATCGCCCTCAACCCTGTCGTCATAGCTTATCCCCGCGACGGTAAATCGGAGGAAGAACTTCTCGAGAAGATATCCTCTGCCCTGGAGAGGGCGAGGGTTTCCACAGAGAAAGAGGCCGCAAAAGCCGGGTTATCCGAAGTTTTTGTCGGCCGATCGAAGGAACTCAAGCTGCTCTCAGACCTGTTCAAGGAAGCCAGTGAGGGCAAGTTCATCACCTGTTTCGTGCGCGGGAAAATGGGCATAGGCAAGACGGCCCTCCTCGACAGGTTCGCAGAAATGCTCTCCGGGTCAGGTGCGGTGATACTGCGGGCGAAAAGCCTTTATTACGAGGAACCCGTTCCGTTCCAGCTCTTTTACGATATTTTCTCGAAGCAGGAAGCAAACAGGGGGAGCAAAGACAAAAGGGTGAACGAAATCCTGAACAGGGTAAAGGACCTCATTTACAACGCCGAAGAGACCAAAAGCAGCAAGGAAAAGCTGTTTTTCGCCACCTCCAAGGCGCTGGAAGACCTCTCTTCCGATCATCCCGTTGTCATACTCGCCGACGACATCCACTGGATAGATCCGGCGAGCTCAGATCTCCTGAAATTTTTGGCCTCCTCACCCGACAACAAAAAGGTGCTGTTCGTGGGAGCCTACTCTGAAGACCTCGTGAGGGAAAATCTCCACAAGCTCGTCTCCACTCTGGCCGACACCCCCAATTTCTCGTCGCTCAAATTGAGGGAACTCTCCGAGATGGAACTGATGCTCTACGTGATGCAGAAAAGCGGCGCCAAACAGATCACTCCCAGGCTTGCCGGATATCTGGAAAAGTACACCGAGGGCATTCCCTTCTTCCTCAAGGAGATACTGGAAGAACTGGAACGCCGCGGCTACCTGATAACCACCGGTGACGGGCTGGGGTTGAAGGAGGTACCGGACCTGCTCCCGGAGAACCTCAAGAATTATGTCTTGAAACGCTTCAACTTCTGGGACAGGGAACTTCAGAAATTCCTCCAGACGGCATCTGCTTTTGGCGAGGAATTTCCTTTCCCCCTTCTCAAATCCCTCATAAAAGACTTCGACGACGAAAGCCTGCTTCAGGCCGTGGACAAGGCCATAAAGGCCGAGATAATAAAGAAGGTCGCTGGAGAGCACGATCTCTACCGGTTCTCTCCCAGAATATTGTGGCAGGTCTTCCACGATACCCAGAGTCCCTCCAGACAGCGAGCCCTGCATAGAGAGATCCTGGGCGTCCTCGAAAGGGCCAGGCTGAACAAAACGCCAAGGGATCTCCTTAACCTGGCGTGGCATGCCGCTTCAGGAGGCGAAAACTCGAAAGCCATCGCCTACCTTGACAGGGCGAGTTCCCTCGCTCTCGAGAACTTTCAGTACAGACAGGCCTTCAACCTCCTGAAGAAAGCCGTCGACATACTGAAGGAGGGCGAAAAGGGTGTAGATCCCGAGATCCGCTGGAGGATCCTGGAAAAATTCGGAGAGATATCGCTTTACATAAACCCGCAATACTCCCTTGAGGCGATGAAACTGGTCGTCGACGGCCTCAAAAACCGGGAGAAAAAGGCTAAAGCCCTGCTTATTCTCGGGGAAGCGGAAATCCTTCTGGGCGATGGATTATACGGAGAGGGGCACCTGAAAGAGGCCCTTCATCTCATGGAAAATCTCAGAAACGTTCCGGGCATGCTGCGCTGCTACAGGGAGCTCGGAGATTATTACTTGAAAACCGGAGAAAACCCACAGGAGGCGGAGAGAAAGTATTACAAGGCGATTGCTCTCATAACGGAGGGGCTTGCCCTTGAAATGGAGATGCCCGAAGTCGAGAGAGAGCTCTCGAGGATATACGGAAGCCTCGGCAACCTTTACTTCAATGTTAAAGGAGACCTGCGTAAGGCCAGATTTTACTTCGAAAAACAGAAAAACATAACGGAAGGGCTGCTCGACAAGCTCGAACTTGCCAACACCCACCTGAACCTCGGGAGGCTTTACAGGTCGGAGGGCGACTGGCAATCCTCCCTCTTCCAGTTCAAAAAGGCCCGTGAAATCTACAACGAACTGGAATTAAACGTGCCGATTGCCACCGTGCAGATGGAAATGGGCTATCTCGAGAAAATCAGCGGCGAGTACGGGAAGGCCATCGAACACTATACACTGGCGGTGAAGATCCTCGAAATGGCAGGAAGGCCCAGGCCCTTAAGGGCCGATGCCCTCGAAGGACTCGCCGTCACCTATCTGAGGACAGGCGACTTCATGGCTGCTTTTAACGCCCTGGATCAGGTTAAAAACCTCATCCAGAATCTGGACACGCCTATGCAGAAGCTCAAGGCCCTGCTCACGGAAGGTGAGCTTTACAGGCGGCTTGGATACGATGCTAAGGCGCTCACCCTGCTCTCTTCAGCCTATCAGACTGCCAGAAACCTCTCCGATCTCTTCACAAGAGCCAGGTCCGGCCTCCTGCTGGCCGATGCCCTCACCAGGTCAGAGCCGACAAAGGCCCTGGAGGTCCTCGACGAACTTTCGGGAAACATTGAAAAACTCGACATGGGACTCTATCTCTGGTACAGGATATCCAGGGCACGGGCCCTCGTACTGGCGGGCAAGCCCGAAGAAGCCATGGAGGTCAAGGAGATCCAGGAAAAGCTCTCCTCCCTCCCCGGCTTCGAATCGCTTTACGAATATCACCTCGTCCTCGGAATGGCGCATTTTTACATGGGCAATTACAATGAGGCAGAAAAGAGGTTCAGAAAAGCGCTGGAAGAGGCACAGAGGAGGAGGGACATCCTCGCCGAGTTCGAAGCCTATAACTGGCTCTACAGGGCCGATAACAAACTGGGCCGTGATGACGAGGCCAGGAGCCACCTTGAAAAGGCCAGCAGCATCCT
>DRBW01000020.1 GCA_011042705.1 Caldifarciminota bacterium | reverse complement strand
GGGTTTATAGGACATAAGGTGGCCGAATTGCTCGTCAAGGGAGGCGATGAGGTTATAGGCGTGGACAACCTCAACGATGCCTACGACGTCAGGTTGAAGGAGTGGAGACTCACGAAGTTAAAGGAGCTGAGCAGATTCCGTTTTCTCAGGGCTGACATAGTGGATTTAGAGGCGATGAAGGAGATTTTCGAGACGGAGAAGTTCGACGCCGTCATAAATCTCGCCGCCCGCGCGGGGGTCAGGGCGAGCGTTGAGAATCCATGGGTTTACGTGAATACCAACACCGTCGGTACCCTGAACCTCCTTGAGCTCTCGAAGGATCACGGCGTCAAAAAGTTTGTGCTGGCCTCGACCTCGAGCATTTACGGGCTCAATTCTCCGCCCTTCAGAGAGTCGATGGTGACCGACACCCCGCTGTCGGTTTACGCGGCTTCCAAGAAGGGAGCTGAGGCCCTGACCTTCTCCTATCATCACCTTTACGACATAGACGTTACGGTATTCAGGTACTTCACCGTTTACGGTCCAGCCGGACGACCCGATATGAGCATATTCAAGTTTATTAAGCTTATCGCGGAGGGGGAACCCATTCCTGTCTTCGGGGATGGCAATCAGGAAAGGGATTTCACTTATGTGGACGACATAGCAAGGGGAACGATCGCCGGGCTCAGGCCCCTGGGATATGAAGTGATAAACCTGGGGAACAACAGGCCTGTCAGGCTCAACTACGTGATAGGCCTGATCGAATCTTATCTCGGCAAGAAGGCAAAAATAGAGTATTTCCCTCCCCATCCCGCCGATGTTCCGAGGACCATGGCAGAAATAGAAAAAGCGCGGGAGCTTCTGGGCTGGGCGCCCGAGGTGCCCATTGAGGAGGGGGTGAAGAAAGCAGTAGAATGGTATCTTGACAACAGAGATTGGGCGAGAAATGTGAGGGTGTCCTGAACCTCGGACATGAAGGGCGAGATCACCAGAATTTTTAAGGAAGAGATCGGCGAGGATAGGGTTTTCGACGACGAAGAGCACAGGCGATCTTACTCCGCCGATGAATCGGGCATCGCCGTCGAATATCTTCCCGATCTCGTGATCCACCCCCAGGATAACGATGACGTCGCCCGGGTACTCTCTCTCGCCGAGAAATTCAGGGTGCCCGTGGTTCCCCGCGGTGCCGGCACCGGCGTTGCCGGGGGATGCGTTCCCCTTCGCGGGGGCATCGTGCTTGTCTTTGACAGGATGAACCGAATACTGGATATAGACACAGAGAACCTCCACGTCAGGGTCGAGCCAGGTGTTATCACCGGGGACCTGGACCGGGAGGTCCGGAAAGCAGGTCTTTTCTATCCCCCTGATCCAGCCAGCATAGACAGCTGCACGATAGGCGGAAATGTCGCCACCAACGCCGGGGGGCCGAGAGCACTCAAGTACGGTGTGACAAAACATTACACTCTCGAGCTTCAGGTTGTATTGCCGGGCGGACACGTCGTGAGGTTCGGCAGGAAGACCAAGAAATGGGTTGTCGGCTACGACCTCGTCTCGGCCTTCGTTGGCTCTGAGGGTACACTGGGCGTGGTCACGGAGGCGGTTCTGAGGTTAATACCGGATCCTCCCGAAATCGAGACTCTGCTTGTGGCCTTTCCCGATGAGCTCAACGCCTCGGAGACGGTGACGGAGCTTATCAGGAGGAGATATCTGCCCCGTGCCCTCGAGTTTCTGGACAGGGTATCGGTGGCTCATATAGCCGACAGGCTGCCCGGAGGCCTTCCCGGAGGAACTCAATCGCTCCTCCTCATTGAGATCGACGGAAGGGGAGACCTTTTCGACGAGCTTGAGGAGATAGCAGGAATCTGCGAGAAGAACGGTGCCCTCGAGATTTATGCCTCGAGGGACGATAAGGATCGAGCCAGACTCTGGGACGCGAGGCGGAAGGTTTTCCCGAGCCTGGAGGAGAAATACGAGAGGGTGAGGTCGGAGGACATCGTGGTCCCGAGAAGTTACATACCGGAGGCTGTTAGGAGAATCCGTCAACTCGCATCGGGCCTGGGCATAGGTGTGGCTACCTTCGGACATGCCGGCGACGGCAACCTGCACGTCAATTTCCTTTACTCGGGAGACAGAGAGGATGAGGTGCTAAAAGCGGTGGGAGAGCTTTACCGGATTGCTCTTGATTTAGAGGGGACGATATCGGGAGAACACGGTGTGGGTATCCTCAAGAGGGACTTCATCCATCTTGAGCAGGACCCGCTGTTGATAGAGCTTCAGAAATCATTGAAGAAGACCTTCGATCCGCTTGGGATAATGAATCCCGGGAAGATGTTTCCCGATTGAAGCGTTGCTTTCCTTCACGGCGTGAACCCCACCTGAAATTCAGAGGAATTTTTCCCCGGAACGATATTCTGCATCTGTTGTGAAAAGTTTATAAAATGGCAGCCAGCCCCGAAGGGCTGGCTACCGGGCTGTGAGGGGGGTGGAGCGTGTGCAAAGACCGGCTATAGGGGGAGGATAAATTTCAATGTTATAAATCCGGTTTTTCGTCCTCTAAGAGCCGCTATGTAAACTCCTGCGCTTATCCTTTCATCCCCTTCCCAGATAAGTCTGTGCACGCCCCTTTCAAATAACCCCGATATCAGGGTCCTCACATACCGACCTTCTATATTATAAAGCATGATGTCAATATAGTCAGCCTCCTTTAGCTTGAAGGAGAAGGCAAAGCCTCTTTTCCCCAGAAATTCAATGTTGAATTGATTACGACTCCACAAGTCAGTCAACTCTTTTGTAGACATTGGACTGTAATCGATATACCAGCCCTGGTGAAACAGTCCTCCGGCGGCAGAAACGTATACGAGATTGCCCTTTGCCACAGGCCAGGTAAGAGGCAGATAGGGAGAAGAATAGCTCGTCTCGAACCAGACGGGCGTCTCCGTATCGAGCGGGCCCCTTTCGTACCATTGAGCCCCATCTTCGGAGACGGCGTAGTAGAGGAGAGGGTCCGTTCGCGAGGCCCCATCGATTTTCACATAGGTTACCACGAGGTTGTTCGTCACCGGATCGATCGATATCTGGGGGAAGCTCGCCGTCTCCGTCCCATCGCCCACTCCTACCACCAGGGATCTGGTCCAGGCGGACCAGTTTCCGGGAGCGCCTCCCGTGGGGTGGAATTCCCATATATCCCCGAATTCGTTATCGCCTCTGGTGAATCTCCAGACAGCATGGGGAATGTTGTCGGTGTCAACCACAAGGCTATAGCCATACCACCAACCCCCTGCCGAGTCGTAAGGAATTCCACCGGTTGCATCCCAGAGATTTAGCGGTTCCGACCAGGTTTCTCCCCAGTCGGTCGACTCCATATAGAAGGGAGTTACTGCCTCATAGTCGCCGTACTGGACCCTCAGGTTGTTTATGCAGGCGACGAATCCATCCCTCCCGAAGGCTATTACGGGTGGATCCTGCCAGTTCCCAAGGTCCCCGTAGTTGCCAGGGGTCATGAGCGTGTCCATAACGAAGGAGGCGCCCCCGTCAATAGATCTCCATATGTAAGAGATGTGGTTTTCATCGGGGTCAACTGCTGAAACGAGAATCACCGAATCCCTCGCGGAGAGGGAGGGCATCCAGGGATTTACCTCTTCAGATCCGGGCAGAGGCAAAACCGCAAAATCTCCTGCCGGAAAAGAGGTGTCCCGCGCGAAATAAAGGCTTGTGGAGAGGCTGTCTCCACTGAGATAGGTTTCCTGCCATGCGAAACAGGGATCGCCGCCAGTTGCCCAGCAGGTTCCGGAGAAGGCCCTGTAGAGCTCATTGTCGGAGAGAACGTGGCTCGTCCAGTTATTCCCTCCGTCGGTGCTGTAGGCTACCATCACTCCCCCGAGTGGGTTGAGCGAGTCTCCCGAAGGGGGGCTGTATATTACTGCCAGGAGTTCCCCATCGCCGGAGCCGGCCGACAGGTTCCTCTCCGGCGCCTCGAAGAAGCCGAAACCACCGAAAGGTGCGACTTCTCCTTTCCCCGGATCAGTTTTCGACGCCGGTCCCCTGAGAATAAGGTTTTTCGGCAGTTTCTTAAAACCCGAAAAGAGCGATCCTGCCATCAGCAGAAGCGCCATCAGGTATTCTCTCCTTCTGTGAATGTCTTTGCCCCTCATCAACGGACTAATAAGCAAAATGTATGCCATTATCAGGAAGGTCTCCGGAGGAGGGAGTCTTTTATTTTGCAAAAGTATCTTGCAAAATCAAAGAGTGGCGGGGACCATAGTACGGAGTATGCTTTCCCTGTCCTTTTCTGAAAGGCCCTTGAGGATACTTTCCGAGAGGGCTTCGACTCTTTCCCTGATCTCTTCGGCCTTTTCGGGGACGAGTTCGGCTTCCTGGGCGAAAGCCAGGCCTTTCAGCAGAAGGAAGTACATGCCGTATTTCTCGCATAGATCCATACACTTCTTCAGGTGAACGCTTGCCTTTTCCCTATCGCCGGCCAGGTATTCGATCTCGGCCATCGACTTCAGAATATAGGGGATGTCGGTGGCGAGCTCATATTTCTTCGCCAGTTTGAGCGCCTTTTTGATCTCATTGAGCGCCCTCTCCGTCCTCTTCAATTCCCGGTAAAAGTGACTTTTTGTCTCACAGAGCGACACGAGGATGACGGGGTTCTTCAGCGCCTCAGCCTGCTTTTCAGCTTCCTGCAGATATTCCCTGGCCACTTCGGTGTTCCCGAGGAAAAGGTTGGCCTCCGCCGCGAATATATAGCCGAGGATTTCTTCGTCAAGGGCCCCGATTTCTTTGGAGATGCGCAGAGCTTCGGTCACTTTGCTGGCGGCGAGCCTGTATTTACCCATTTCTTTCAGGATCTGATAATAGGTGTAGAGGGACGTAACGTAGCTGTTTTTGCAGCCTATTTCCCTCTGCATTTTTATTGACCTTTTTATGCGGGAAAGGCTCTCCTTGAATTTGCCTCTCTCGAGATAGAGAATGGACAGGTTCGTGTTCACAAGCCCCACCGATTCTCTGTCGTGCAGGCTGGACTTGACCTTGAGGGCGTCCAAGAAGGCCCTCTCGGCCTCATCGAGCTTTCCTTTTTGCCAGGCGATGTTGCCCAGGTTTATCAGAACCGTGGATTCCATCGATTTGTCTTTGATCTCCCTGGCAATTTTCAGGGCTTTATTCAGGGTCCTGCGGGCCTCCTTGAGGTTTGACTCGTTCAGGTAGATTGTGCCCATGTTGTTGAGTATCACCTGAAGGCTGTCTCTGTCGCCTATCTCCTCGGCGATGGCGGCGGCTGAACGGTAATATTCTATAGCTTTTTCGGCGTTCCCCGTGCTCTGATATATAAGCCCCATGTTGGCCAGGGATGCCGCCATGCCCCTCTTGTCGTCGATGGCTTTCCGTATCTCGAGGGCCTTCTCGAATTTCGAGAGGGCCTTCTCGTATTCGGAGATGCTCAGAATGGAATTTCCCTCGAGGTGGAGGGCTCTTGCCTCACCTTCCTTGTCTCCGATCTCGGTGTAGAGCTTATGGGCTTTCTCGAAGAATTCCCTGGACTTTTCGAATTCCGATAGCTCGAGGTGAATTATCCCCTGTTCGCAATATATCTCCGCCATTCCCCTCCTGTCTCCGGCTTTCTTGAGTACCTCGAAGGCCCTGCTCAGGTATTCGGTTGACTTTCTCGATTGGCCGCGTTTGTTGAGTATCCTCGCTATCTGGGTCAATGCTTTGGCGTAGCTTGAGTTGTCCCCCAGCTCTTCCCATATCCCCGCCGCCTCCTCGAAGGCCTCCAGGGCGGTGTCGTAGTAAGCCTGGAGATAATGGATCTTCCCGAGGAGCATCAGGGTCTCGGCATACTGGGGGCTCTTGCCCGCGCGTTTCTCCAGAT
>DRBW01000071.1 GCA_011042705.1 Caldifarciminota bacterium | reverse complement strand
CTTCTCCCGTCCACAGAGTAGACCGATATACGGGTGGGATGGTCTGCTTCGATGACGAGATAGCCTGCACCTCCGACCGCCCTGAAACCGACCGCCGTGTTGATAGGTTTCCCCGCCTCAGCAACGGGGGTCATGGAACATATATTCGCTACATCGAACTGCAGATCGCCCATTTCCTGACAGCTAAATGACAGAAGCTCCAGAGGAAAAGCCACCCCTAAGTCAATGGATTCGGATCCCACCTCGCAAACCGAATCGAGCATTGTCACTTCCTCATCGAGGCAGGAAGAACCCTCCTGATCCAGTGTCACGACAGCCACGTCCTTCAGGTAGGGTGCGCCCGCAGTGCATTCCCCCGCCAGCACGTATCCGAAATCGGTCGCGGCTCCCGAATTTATATGCGCGTTCAGCGGATAGAGGCCCGTTATGTAATGGGCTTTCAGGACCCCAAGGTCATCCCTCAACTTGAGATCGACAATAAAAGAACCGTCTTCATAAGTAGGTCTTGTAAAAACGATCAGGGGGTACCCATCGTCGCCGACGATGAGGTCCTCAGGATAAAGAACACCTCCCATAGGGTCGGCAAAAGCTCTGGTAGCAACGAGGTTTCCGTCTCCGTTGAACTTCGCTATTTTAGTCAAATTGCCATCCCATGTAGGCCAAACCATAACCGTAGAGCCATCGGGTAGCAAACTGCAGTAAACAGAAGGCATATACGCGTTTTCGGACATCTTCACGGCCCACAGCGGCACACCATCGGGGCCGAACTTCGCCAGATAAGTGGGAAATGAAACACCGAGGGTACCAAGATATCCAGCAACAAGGATCGATCCATCTCGAGCTACATCGACGTCCAGGCCCCACGGACCCAAAGGAGCGGAATAACAATAACCCCATGTCAGAGTACCGGTTAAATCCACCTCCCCGAGCACCTGGTATACAATAGTTGCGTCGAGATACCAATAGCCGGTGAAAATCACCGAGCTATCGGATGGAACGATAGAATTAATGCTGGAAACGATATCGGGAAAGATGAGGTTCCAGAGGTTTTCTCCATTCAGGTCGAAGGCGGAAAGAAATCCCTGAGTGAATGCAGGTGGAAACATCACACCCGAGACGACGAAAACGTCAGAAACAAGGGCAGAAGAAGTCACATTAATAGGACCAAGATAGGAATAGGACCTGCCCCAGAGGACATCGCCGTTTTCCGTCAATCTGAGGAGAAGAAGATATCCGTTCCCGGTGGAATCGTTTATCGTCCCTGAAACCATAAACCCGTCCTCGAGAGGAACCACGGATGAGGCATATTCCTCCACCTCGGGACCGGTATAATATCTGCTCTCAAAGATAACCTGGGCGCTGACGAGCCCGGATCCGGCCATTACAGCGACGGCAACCCAGAAGCCCCTCATTCTATCACCTCCTTTCGGGCAAACATTGCAAATTAATCGCCACTTTCAATCTTGCTGATTTTACATGCATTTCCGCCAGGAAGCACCGGTCAAACTTCAAGCAGGTGTGTAGAATTTAAACACCAACAGAAAAGCATAAACAATCTTGAAAATCCCAGCGGCAAGTTTTCCAGGGGTACTGCTCTCAGCGAAATCAACTCCTCTCCTTTAAAAGACGGTCGAGCTCGTCAGCAAGACGGGCAAATTCGTGGAGGTCGAGGGTCTCCCCCCTGCGTTCCAGCGAGATGTCAGAACGGGCCTCGAGCTCAGCTATGGTCTCCTTGCTGGCAATGGACCTCAGGGCGTTTCTCAGTTTTTTCCTCCGCCCGCCAAAAGAAGCCCTGATTATGTCGAAGAGCAATCTCTCATTCCTCACGGCCACTGGTGGTTCCTCCCTCGGCTCCAGCCTGATGAAAGAGGAATTAACCTTCGGAACGGGGCGGAAACAGGTCCGCGAGATGTCGAAAAGCCTGTGAACGACAAAATAATAGGATATGAAAAGGGTCAGAGATCCGTACTGGAAGGTGGCGCTCCTGGCGGACAATCTCTCGGCCACTTCTTTCTGAAGCGTTATGTATACGTCGCTGAAATGTTCACGGTTCTCCACGAGCTTAACCAAAATGGGCGAAGTTATGTAATAGGGGATATTCGAAACGAACTTGAATTTCTCGGCACCCAGTTCCCTCCTGATCTCCCCGAGGTCCGCCTTCAAAAAATCCATGGTGTAGAGGAAAAACCTGTCGCCCTTAAGGAGGGCGAACTCCCTTTCCACCACACCGATCAACTTCGGGTCGAGCTCGAAAGTGACGACTCTTGCCCCCCTCTCGAGGAGAAGTCCCGTGAGGTCACCCTTCCCCGCTCCCACCTCGAGGACCCACTCGTCCTCGACGATTTGAGCAGAGTCCACTATTTTTCTCAGGATGTTTTTGTCTACGAGAAATACCTGGCCGAGTTTTCTCCTCATAAATGAGAATATAAACCAGAGCGGGCTTACTTTACAACAATATACTTTGAAAACCCCGTCTCGTTACCTGCCCTGTCGCTGACGCGGATCTCGATCCTGTGTCCCCCGGACTCAAGCCCCCTGTAACTGAGCTCCCCTGTCTCAGGATCGTAATCGGCGGGTATCCATTGTCCATCACAGGTCACATCGAGGGAAAAGGGGTCGACTCCCGCCCCCCGATCTTCTATCACGCCGTAGAGCCCCCTTCTCGTGCCAATGAGCCTGATGAGCTCTGGAGGTATCGTATCCCTCGCGAAGGCGAAGACACCGAAATCCTCGGTATAGCCCTTCGATGAGCTTCCCCTGAATTCGGCTCTGTCGCCGTTAATCCTGAAGAGACAGAGGTCCTTGCCTCCGATTTTCCTCAGGCCTATTTCGAACTTTCCCCGAAGCGGAGGCCTCTCGGGAAGGAGGATCAGCCTCCCCGTGGCAACCTCGAGGTCACCAGCAATCCTCGGAGGATCCCCCTCTTCCATGACAAAGACGAAAAAAGGATACAAAGCCACGCCTCTGCGAGCTCTCAGATAAAAGTCGCCGAAGGGCAAAAAGAAAGAATCGGGTGTGACCTCGGCAAGCAGAAATTCCCTGTCCATTCCATCGCCGATGATCGCTTTCCCCTGTTCGCTTAAGAAAAAGAGCCTGTACTCGCTGGACTCTCCCAGCGGCTCTAAGGGCTGCCCGTTAAAAGTCACCGATTTCTCCGGAGAAAGGCCCAGCAGACAGCCGGAGTCCGTCATCTTCACGGCGAAACCCTTTTCCTCAAAATCCCAGCGAAAATCATCAACTTTCCATTTCGCAGCGCCGATCCTGTAGGGAATTGAGAATTTCCTCTCGTTCCCAGCGAGATCGGAGACAACGACCTCGATTAAGTGATCGCCGTTCTCATAGGCGGCTCCGGGCCAGTTCGGGTGGGAATCCACCCCCCGCAGGTCAGGGGGATAAAGTCGAATCAGTGCCCCGCTGTAATGTCGTCCCTCGAGCCTGTACAGAGACCTCGAGAGTCCGAACTCCCTGAAATCGAGGCTGTCAAAACGAAGGGAAAAGAGTGTATCGCCGTCGATGAGAAGCTTGAAGGAATACGGAACTGTCTCGTAGGACCTGTTGTTGACATAATCCACGGCTGAGGCCTCGATCCCGAAGTCACCTTCTATAAATAAGGTATCCGTGGAATCCTCGAGATAGACCTTCCTGGGAACAGGCAGCCCGTCTATGTAGCTCTCCGACGTGAGAGGCACCACGTCTATAAATTTTATTTCGGGAGGAATCGTATCCCTTATTCCGAGAAAGGGAAGGGGATTCAGGGCAATCTCAAATCCCCTCCTCACCTCGAAGTGAAGGTGAGGGGGGCCGTAGCCGCTTTTCCCGCTGTAGCCGATAAGTTCGCCCTTTTTAACGGATATCATCCCGGGTTCGAACCAGAGATCCTGCGTGTATTCCGTCGTTCTGAGCTGACGCTCCCTGACGATCGAATCAAGAGGGCCTGAAAATCCCGATAAATGGGCAAATACATAAACCTTCTGTGTCGAATCCCGGATGTAGATGGCCTTCCCCATCCCGATATAGGACACCTTGATCCTGACGACGTAACCGTTTACGGGGGAATAAACTGGAACGCCGCATCTCCCTCCCGTGGAAAAATCGATCCCCGTGTGGAAATGAAGGGACCGTGCCTCCATAAAGGTAGATGTGACGGGAGCCTCGAATTTAAGGGGGTAAAAACTTAGAAAAAAGGCCAGTATTATCACACGTAACTGAACTGCGTGAGGCTTCTCAGAAATTCAGCGTTGTTTGGCGTTAGCTTCATCTTATCCTGCAGGAATTCCATTGCCTCTACGGGATTCATCTCCGACAGGACCTTCCTTAGGATCCACACCTTGTTTAGCTCTTCCTTGGAGAGAAGAAGCTCCTCCCTCCTCGTCCCGGATCTGTTGAGGTCGATAGCAGGGAATATCCTCCTGTCGGCGAGCTTCCTGTCGAGAACGAGCTCCATGTTTCCCGTTCCCTTGAACTCTTCAAAGATAACCTCGTCCATCCTGGAGCCCGTCTCAATGAGGGCAGTGGCTATTATGGTGAGAGAGCCTCCCTCTTCGATATTTCTCGCTGACCCGAAGAACTTCTTTGGCTTTATGAGGGCCGTAGAATCTATACCTCCGGTGAGGGTCCTTCCGGAATGAGGAGTGACGACGTTATAGGCCCTGGCCAGCCTTGTGAGGGAGTCGAGGAGGATAACGACATCCCTGCCAAGCTCAACCTGCCTCTTGGCCTTCTCGAGCACTATCTCCGCCACATGGGTATGCTTCTCTGCGGGCTGATCGAAAGTAGACGAGATCACTTCTGCCTGCACCCTGCGCTTGAAATCGGTGACCTCCTCGGGTCGCTCATCTATGAGAAGGATGATGAGCTGTATCTCGGGGTGGTTCCTGGTTATAGAATTGGCTATCTGCTGTAACAGAACGGTCTTTCCCGCCCGGGGCGGAGAAACTATCAGTCCCCTCTGTCCTTTACCTATGGGGACGAAAAGGTCCACTATCCTCATGGAAAGGTCTTCAGCGTCGGGGACCTCGAGGTGTATCCTCTCGGTGGGATAAAAGGGCGTTAATTTCTCGAACTGGGGCCTGACCTTGATTTTCTCGGGCGGCTGCCCGTTGACAAGCTCGAGTTTAACCAGCGCAGGG
The DNA here is from genome assembly GCA_011042705.1 of Caldifarciminota bacterium. GTDB lineage: Bacteria > Hydrothermota > Hydrothermia > B15-G9 > DRBW01 > DRBW01. Next base: position 737 of record DRBW01000071.1, on the reverse strand, counting down.
AACCTCTCGTTATCCTTGGGGGGACGAACAATCCCACCTATAACATCGCCCGTTCTGAGCCCAAACCTCTTTATCTGCGATGGGGATACGTAGATGTCATCGGAGGAAGGATAATAGTTGTGCTCGGGGAGTCTGAGAAACCCGAAGCCATCTGGTAGTATTTCCAGGACACCTTCCCTGTAAGTCTGACCGTGTTTCTTCGCCTCATACTCGATGATCTTCAATATCAGGTCGTTTTTCTTGTAACTGGAATAGTTGGGTATTTCCAGCTCTTTTGCTATCTCATAGAGCTCCGTTATTTTCTTTTTCTTGAGCTCTTTAAGTTCCATTCTCTCAAACCTCCTGGCCTGTATGTTTCAGAGCATCCAGACGCTCACATGGGCTGTTCTTCATGAGAAGCTTTCCAGTAGCGGGAAAGACTTCTCAACGGCGTCGCCGATCACCGCAAAATCCGCTCCAGCAGAAAGAACCTCTTCCACATCTTCTCTGCCCCTCAGGCCTCCTCCCACGAGCAGAGGGAGATCGACCAGTTCTCTCGCCTTTTTTATAAAATCGAGCGGAACGCTCCGGGGTGCCCCCGAACCCGCCTCAAGGTAAATGAGCTTAAATCCCAGATAATAGGAAGCGAGCACGTGGGCGGAAAACAGATCTTCTTTGTCTCTGGGAATGGGCTTCGTGTTGGACACGAATTCGACCGATGTCATGTGCCCTGAATCGATAAGGAGATAGGCCGTGGG
>DRBW01000227.1 GCA_011042705.1 Caldifarciminota bacterium | reverse complement strand
CCTCCCTTCTCCCTCCGGGGAGGGGAGCCATATATTTTCTCCCCTTTCTTTGCACTTTGCATTCCACTTGCAAGTTGCAACCACAAAGCCCCTGAAATGGTCATTTCTGCCCTCTAAATCCCCGGCTTAATTGGCAGGAAGTTTGCACACAGTTACCGATGAAATGGCGGGAGTGTTTGTTAAAAGCGGGGTACATGCGAATTATGTGGAAAAAAGGAAACAATAAGGGTTTCACCATACTGGAAATGGCTGTCGTTCTCGCAATTATGGGGATAATTCTGGCAACCCTTTATCCCCTGTATACCCTTTTGATGAAAAAGCAGAAGATCGCAGAGACAAAAAACGAGGAGCTCAAGATCAAAGAGGCCGTCATTGCATATTACAGGGAGAACTTCACGCTTCCGCCCCCGGTCTCCGATGGCTCCTTCCAGTATGCCGTTCCGGCTTCGACGCTGGGACTTTCCCCTTCGGTCAAGTACGACCCCATTAAGGGAATGAGATACCTTTATTTCGTCACTAACGCAGGTTCACCCGTGAGCGAGATAAGGGTCGACGGAAACCCCATAGGGAGTACAGCGGCTGTTATAGTGAGCCCCGGCTTCAACGGTTCTTTTGACGGCGAGAACGCTACTCCCGCCGACGGGCGTTTCAGCGAATCCGGATCGGGCGGTTTCGACGATATCCTCGTTTACATTTCTGAATCGGAGCTCCAGTCAGAAACCTCCTGGAGACGAAAGATCGATGAGGACATCGCCATACTAAATCAGGCCGCGCAAATACTGGCTGCAAATGACGACGACGTGGACGGAAGGGTGGACGAGGACCCTCCTGCCAGTCCCTGTGGGACGATGGACCCACCGGGAGATTGTGACGGACTGGAGGATTGGTCCCTCATTAATTCTCAGGGGCTGAATGCCATAACAAAGGCTGGTCTCGTGAACAGTGCGGAGCACCTGGCCGATCCCTGGGGCACTCCATATTTGTGGAATTCCTCGACACACAGGTTCTACTCCGCCGGTCCCAACCGCCACGACGACGGTTGTGGAGGAGACGACATCTGCCCATGAAAGCCATGAAAGTCGCACTGATAGTGGAACACGTGAACAAAAAAGTAACTTTCGCTATCGGCGATGAGAACGGGAGGGTGACTCAATCGGGACAGCTCCCGCTCGCAGATCTGCCCTTTTTCCTGAGCGAGCTGAAGGGGAAAAAAGACGTCAGGATTGCCCTGATTGCGGAAAAAATGGTTAACCGGAAATTCCTGATGCCGCCGGCGAAAGAAAAGCTCATCAAAGAGCTGATAAGGCGCCAGCTCGTCCAGCTTATAAAAACAGAAGTTATCTTCAGGTGCGGAGAAATAGGCACGGCCCTCGTCGAGGGCGTCACGAAAAAGGTCTTTCAGGTAATAGGAACTGAGTTCGGGCTGGTTGAGGAGATCTATGCCCTGCTCGAAAGAAATGGCGCAAGACCGAGCGTCATAACAACTTATCCGGTCCCCCTTTCCCACTTCCTGCGCTCCAGGTACGGCCAGGACAAGGTGATCGCCTTCGTGGAGCTCAACGAGAGCTATTACATCACGGTGGTAAAGGGCCCTGAAATCAGGATATTTCGCCATCTCGGAAAGAAAAACCTGGAGGAGATCGAACAGGGCACGGATACCGAGATGCTCGTTAAAGCCCTGCTCCAGACGCTCTTCTATCACAAGCAGGAATTCCGCGGAGAAAACATCGACATCCTGGTGCTCAGCGGAAAGGGAGCGGAGAAACTGAGGGAAGCCCTGAGACAGGAACTTCAGCTGGAAGTCCTGATCCACCAGGACAACGAGGACATACCCCTTAAAGGGCTCCTCGGTCTCATGGAAATCGACCGCAAGACCTGTGAATATAACCTGCTGCCGCCGAAAGCGATCGAAAAGGAGAAAGTCAAGAAAACCTTCCTGACGGGTTCCGCCTTTATTCTCCTGCTCATCGCCATGATAACCTTCAGGCACGCCAGGCTCACCGCCCATTACCAGAACCTCAGCTATTTCAAAAAAGAACTTGAAAAAAGCGTTACAAAAAAGGAAATGGCCCTCAAAAAGCTTTCAAAAGAGTTCATAGCCTTTCAGGTAGAAAAAGCACAGCCTCCCTGGCCAGAAGTGCTTTTCGAGATGTCGGCTCTGGTGCCGGGACGAATCGTCTTTACATCCCTTTCCATAGAAAGAAAGGGAGAGATATTCCAGGGGGAGGCCGAGGGCAAGATCGTCTGCGAAAATGAAATAGAAGGAATAGAGCTTCTCGACGAGATGAAGAGGAGATTCGACCTCTCCCCTTATTTCGAAAACATAAGTTGTGAAGAGGACATAGACGAGGAAGGCATGGGCTTCAAGCTTCAATTCAGAGTGCCCGTGAAGGGAAAGCTGAGCTATGGGTTTTAAATCGACGCTTTCGATATTCATAGTCGCTGCGGCTTTGATCCTGTACGTCGGGAACAAGACGCTGGCAGGTATTGAGAACAAGATCAAGGAGACGGAGAAGGAAATAATGAAACTCGAGGCGAAGAGGCGTTCACTATGGATTTTCGAAAGGGTCCTGACCGAAAAGAAAGATGAGCTTTCGGCAATTCAGACCGTCTCCACCGACAACAAATTCGTGGCAAAGGCAGTGGCCACAGACCTCCTGGAGAGCACGCTGAAGCTCACCCGCCTCCGGGGAAAGGTCTTTGCCATCAGTTTCGATCAGAGCAAGGACTTTCCTGATCTCCTCGGGATACGTGAGGTGAGCCTGCAGATCGGCATACGCGATTACCCTACTTACATCGACCTCGTGAACTTCATGGAATATCTGACGAAAGGACCATTCTTCGTGGAGGGACTCTATATGGGCGGAGCTGCACCCTCCAACCTCGCCGTTGGGGGAATCTTCAAGCTGCAGCTGAAATTTTACGTGACTCCAGAGGATTGACGATGTCTATTCTAAATAGCAAAAAACTGAAAGTCATAATCGGCATTCTCCTCCTGCTGGTCGTTATCTACTTCCTGGGATTCAAATCGAAGGGCAGCAAAGTGGGGCCCGTGGAGGGTGAAAGGATCCCCTCGCTGATGAGAACCACGGCGCCGACGACTTCTAAAACTCCCCTCTACACGCAGATCAAAAAACTGAGGGATCCCTTCAAAGACATGGAAATGGACGCCTGGAAACTCGAAAACCTCGTGGCGCTCAAAAAGAAGGAGGTCGAGCTCCTCAAGGCGACTCTCGAGGAAAGCAAACTCAGGAAAGCCATCAGGGAACTGGGAGGAACGGCGGAAGGGCCTCCTGTAATTGACCGAATGGAATCCGGGGGGAAGGAGAAAGCCGACAGTCCCAGATTGCTGGCTGTGGCGATCGGAGAGAACACCAAGAAAGCCCTGATTCAGGTGGGATCGGAGAGCTTCTGGCTCTCCGAAGGTCAGGCGGTGAAAGGTCTGAGACTCGAAAAGGTGACGGAGGAATGGGTCTCACTGTCCTACAGGGGCAAAAAATTCAAAATCAGACGGAGGGAAAGCTGACATGCGAAACTTGAAAAGCTTCTTTATCCTGGCACTGTTTCTGTCAAGCTGCACAGAGGTCGAAATGAATAAGGGGCATCTGATAAAGGAGCCGCTGCCAGAAGCGCCTCCACCCCCTCAGATAGGATTGGCTCCGGAGAGAGAGGAGAGTGCCCTCGACGGTAAGCTGTTTACCTTCCACGCCAAGGACGTACCCCTCTTTCAGGTTCTCACTCCCATCGCAGAGGAGGCGGGCCTCAACCTGATTTTCGATCCCGATGTAAACAAAAGCGCACCGGTAACCGTCGATTTCAACAACGTCACCCTCAGAGAGGCCCTCGACTACATCCTCGAGCCCCTCGACCTGATCTACAGGATCGACGGTACAAACCTGAGGATAAAGGTCTTCGACACCGTCGTGTTCGAGCTGGGTTACATCGCCCAGCCCAACATAGTGACCGTGAAGGTGGGCGGCGATGTCCTCGGCTCCGCACAGGAAGAAGGCGGCCTTCTCGGAGATGTCGAGGTTCAGGCGAAAACCCCTAAAGAGGCTCAGGACATCTGGAAATCAATAGAAACCGGCCTGAGCAAGCTCATCTCCAGCGAGGGCACCTATGTGATCAATTCCTTCAGCGGGACGATAATGGTCACCGACAGGAGAAAAAACCTCGAGAGAATCCGGCAGTTTATCGATTCGGTCCGCGAATCCCTGGGCAGACAGGTTCTGATAGAGGCAAAGGTCATCGAGGTGGCACTGTCCGGCGAGGAATCCTACGGGATTGACTGGTCGCTCATAACGAGCAACGGCTCGAAGACGACCTGGAACCTGTCTCAAAAACTGGGCCTGGCCCAGCCAGTATTCGAACTCAATCTGACGGCGGGAGAAGTAAACGCCATCCTGGGCCTCCTTCAAAAGGAAGGAAATGTGAGGGTCCTCTCTCAGCCCCGTATAAGCGTGATCAACGGCCAGACGGCGGTGTTCAGCGTGGGAAAAGTACAGGCTTACTGGGAGCTGACGGCCCAGGGAGGAGGGAGTCAGGTGGGAACGCCCATGGTTTATCCCGAGAAAAAGGAGGTACTCGTTGGTCTTCTGATGGGCGTCATCCCCTACATTTCCTCCGATGGAACCATAATCCTGCACGTAGCTCCCATAGTATCGGACGTGACCGCCTGGGAAACTTACACGTGGCAGGGTCAGGAGCTCACAGCACCTAACGTCAATATAAGGGAAACCTCAACTGTGGTGAGAGTTGAAGATGGAAACACTGTGGTTATCGGCGGATTGATCACGAACCGCAAGAAAAAAGAGGTCAGTTCAATCCCGGTGCTGTCAAGCCTCCCGCTCCTGGGCAATCTTTTCCAGAAGGTAAAGGTCAAAAACGAAAGGGCCGAGCTCGTGATATTCCTGACGCCTCACATAAAAAAGGCAGGTTAACATGAAGAGGTTCGGCGAAGGAGGAGAATTCGGAAATTCCACCAGCATCGTCAGGAGCTACATGGAGTATTTCGGCTTCGAGAAGAGGCCCTTCTTCATCACGCCCGATACGGAGTTCTTCTTCCTCTCAAATTCGCACAGGGAAGCTCTCAATCACCTCCTCTACGGCATTCACGAGGGCATGGGCTTCGTCCTGATCACCGGAGAAGTGGGAACGGGGAAAACCCTCCTCTCGAGGTATTTCGTCGAGAACGCCGATGAAAAGCTCGAGACCGCCCTGATACTTAACCCCAGGGTTTCTGAAAAGGAGCTCCTGTGGCTCATATTGACTGACCTCGGACACATTTTCTCGAAGAGCTACAGGAGCCTGACGAGGGTTGGGCTCTTGGAACTTTTCAACCGGAAACTGCTGGAAACTTATGGCCAGGGGAAGAGGGTCGCCGTCATTATCGATGAGGCTCAGGATCTGGATGACAGGGTACTGGAGTTTCTGAGGCTTCTCTCAAACCTTGAGACCCATAAGGACAAGCTCATGACGATAGTCCTTCTGGGACAGCCCGAGCTCGAGAAAAAGCTGAAAAACCGTAACCTGCGCCAGTTAAAACAGCGAATACTGGTCAGGCACAGGCTCGAACCCCTCGAGAAGGACGAAATAGGGGTTTACATAGACCACCGGATAACACTTGCAGCTCCCAGGGAGAGGCCCTATTTTGACGGCGCCGCCCTGAATCAGCTCTACAGGTATTCCGGCGGGATCCCGAGGCTCATAAACGCCGCAGCTGAACTGTCCCTCATAGCAGCTTACATAGACGGACAGCACAGGGTCGAAAAGAGACACGTGGCCAGGGCGATTGACACGCTGGAGGGAACCGATAGATCGCGGGGAAGGAAAAGCTGGATAAGAAGATTGCTGAGGTTCTAAATGAGCCTGATAAACGAAGCGCTGAAAAAAGCCGAAGAATCAAAAAAGAAACCCGATCCCCTCTGGAACCCCATCAAGAGGGAAAGGAAGGGGTCCAGGAAAAAGTATTACTT
>DRBW01000191.1 GCA_011042705.1 Caldifarciminota bacterium | reverse complement strand
GGCTTGACAAGAAGGGCAAGCACCTCAAGGTTGCCGTTTACGATTTCGGCGGCGGTACCTTTGACATCTCCATTCTCGATATAGGCGAGGGGGTCTTCGAGGTGGTCGCCACCAACGGCGACACCCACCTCGGCGGTGATGACATTGACCAGAGGATAGTGGAATGGCTCATAAACGAGTTTAAGAGCGAGACCGGGATAGACCTCAAGCAGGACAGGATGGCGCTCCAGAGGCTGAAGGAGGCGGCCGAAAAGGCCAAGAAGGAGCTTTCAACTCTGATGGAGACCACCATCTCGCTGCCCTTTATCGCCGCAGATGCGAGCGGTCCCAAGCATCTCGAGAAGAAACTCACCAGGGCGAGGCTCGAGGCCATGTCCCGGGACCTCATCGACAGGTCCATCGAGATCTGCCGCAAGGCCCTTGAGGACGCCAAGCTCTCCCCCGCCGATATCGATGAGGTCATTCTGGTCGGCGGCCAGACCAGGATGCCACTGATTCAGGAGGCGGTGAAGAACTTCTTCGGCAAGGAGCCCCACAAGGGGATCAACCCCGACGAAGTGGTGGCCATAGGTGCGGCGATTCAGGCCGCAGTTCTCGCGGGCGAGATCAAGGACATACTGCTCCTTGACGTCACTCCCCTTTCCCTCGGCGTTGAGACACTCGGCGGTGTCTTCGATGTGGTTATACCCAGAAACACGACCATACCCACGAGGAAGACGAAGGTTTACACGACCGCCGAAGACAATCAGACCTCGGTTATGGTGAAGGTCTACCAGGGCGAGAGGCCCATTGCCTCACAGAACAGGTTGCTGGGCCAGTTTGAGCTCACCGGAATTCCCCCGGCACCGAGGGGAGTGCCTCAGATCGAGGTCACCTTCGACATAGATGCTGACGGAATCCTTCACGTTAGCGCCCGCGACAAGGCGACGGGCAGGGAGAACAAGATAAAGATCCACGCATCGAGCGGTCTCTCGGAGGAGGAAATCCAGAGAATGGTGAAGGATGCCGAGCTTCACGCCGAGGAGGACAGGAGGCGCAAGGAGCTCATAGACCTCCGGAACCAGGCCGATGCCTTCATCTACTCCGTTGAGAAGAGCATGAAGGAGCTCGGCGACAAGATCTCAGCCTCCGATAAATCGAAGCTCGAGGAACTGATCAAGAAGCTCAGGGAGTCCATGGCCGGCGAGGATGCCTCTAAGATAAGGGCTGACCTCGATGCCCTTCAGGGCGAGTGGACCAGGATCTCCACGGAGCTCTATAAGACCACCGCGGGTCCGACGGAGACACCGCCTCAGGAGGCCGAAAGCGGCGCTCAGAAGAAAGGCGGCGAGGATGAGGGTCCCGAGGATACCGATTACGAGGTGGTTGAGTAATTTTGATGACAAAAGCTGTATAATTTAGGGCTGTGCGTCCCGATCGACGATCGGGACGCACAGCCCGCTAATTTCAGATCGCGAAAGAGGTTATGATGGCCACCGAGAAGAAAGACTATTACGAGATACTTGGAGTCAGCAGGAACGCGACTCCGGAGGAGATCAAGAAGGCTTACAGAAAGCTGGCCCTCGAATACCATCCGGACCGGCATCCCCCTGAGAAGAGAAAATGGGCCGAGGAAAAATTTAAGGAGATATCCGAGGCCTACGAGGTCCTCATGGACCCCGAAAAGAGGCGCATATACGACCAGTACGGACACGAAGGGCTCGGTGGCCACTTCAGGGAGGGCGGATTCAGCTGGCAGGACTTCAGCCATTTCGATGATCTGAGGGACATTTTCGGAGATTTCGGCCTGGGGTCCTTTTTCAGGGACATCTTTGACCTCTTCGGCGGAGGGGTTCAGACGGAGAGGACCCGTTCGAGAACCGCTTACAGGGAGAGAGGCGGTGACATAAAGGTCAGGCTAAAGCTGACCCTCGAAGAGATAGCGAAGGGAGTTGAAAAGAAGATAAGGCTCGAGAGATATGAGCCCTGCCCTGCATGCGGGGGCACGGGTTCTCGTTCCGGCGGCGGGCTTCAGACCTGTCCGACCTGCGGGGGAACCGGCGTCGTCAGGAGAGTCTCCAGGTCGATTTTCGGCCAGGTCGTTCAGACCTCCACCTGTCCCACCTGCGGGGGCACGGGGCAGGTGCTGAAGGACCCCTGTCCGACCTGTGGCGGCACAGGCAGGGTCAAGAAGAAAGTCACCGTCACCGTCAAGGTCCCGCCCGGCGTTCGCGAAGGACAATACATAACCCTGAGGGGCGAGGGACACGCCGGCGTGCGCGGCGGACCGCGGGGAGATCTCTACGTCTTCATCGAGGAAAAACCCCATCCCTTCTACAGGAGGGAGGGAGATGACCTCTATATGGAGGTGCCCATAACCTTTTCCAAGGCTGCCCTGGGAGGCGAGGTGAAAGTCCCCACGATAACGGGAGGCACTGCCAAATTTAAGATCCCGTCCGGAACTCAGTCGGGCAAGGTTTTCAGGTTGAGAGGCGAGGGCATGCCGAGGCTCGGCGGAGGCCGCGGAGACCTTTACGTTCAGGTTAAGGTGAGGACGCCCCAGATAAAGAACAGGGAGATGAGGGAGCTCTTCGAGAAGCTGGCGCAGTACGAGGGCGAGGAAGACCTGGAGAAGAGCTTCTTTGAAAAACTGAGGGGTGTGTTCAGACAGTGAGGACCTTCTATGTTCCTCCCGGGAATATCTTCGGGGACGAAGCTCTTGTGACCGATTCGGAATTTTATCACGCCGTTCGCGTTCTCAGAATGAAGCCGGGAGAAAAATTGAGACTTGTGGATGGGAGGGGTTTCGAGTATATAGGTATCATAAGGGAAATTGTGAAGGGGGAGAGAGAGCTTAAAGTGGAGGTACTTGAAAAGAGGTCCTGTGCGAGGGATCCGGAGGTGAAGCTCGCTCTCGCTCAGGCGCTTTTAAAAGGTGAGAGGATGGATTATGTCGTCGAGAAAGCGACAGAGCTTGGAGTTTCCCGTATAATACCTCTGATCACCGAGAGGACCGTTCGAAGGCCTGAGTCCAGCCCCGAGAGATGGAAAAGAATAGCCATTTCGGCCATGAAACAGTGCGGAAGGGCCACTCTGCCGGAGATAACGGAGCCCGTGAGCATCGGGGAGTTTGTGATGGCGGAGTTGCCCGAATCGAAATTCGTGGCGTGGCCTTCGGCCGAGAGATCGGTGAGGGATTTAGAGATCGGCAGGGAGATGGTGGTACTCGTGGGGCCCGAAGGAGGCCTCACCGAGAGGGAAATCACGATGCTCTGCGATAGAGGGTTTGTGCCTTTCAGGCTTGGAAAGAGAATTTTAAGAGGAGATACAGCAGGGATAGCATCCCTGGCCCTGTTCGCTGAAAAGAAAGGTGAGTTATAGGGAGGTCCCCGTCCACTCCTCTAAGTTTAAGGAGGTGACATGGAATGTCAGGTGTTCGTCTGAGAGAAGGTGAATCCTTCGACAGCCTGATCAAAAGGTTCAGAAAAGTGCTGGCAAAGGATGGCATCCTTCAGGATGTGAAGAGGCTGCAATACTACGAAAAGCCTTCTGAAAAGAAGAAGAAGGAGATCCTCGCAGCCCGGAGGAGAATGCAGAGAAAGAGCAGAAGAGAGGAATGAACAGCAGAGAGAAGCTGGAGTTCCGGGAGCTCCTCGGCCAGCTGGGGAGATTCGTGATCTCCCCAGCTGGCCGGGAAAGGCTCTCTTATGTGGGGCCCAAAAACTCGATCCTCGAGATCGAAAGGGCCCTCGAGAGGGTGAGGGAGATGGCCTCGCTCCTCGATAAGGGAGTTTTTTTTGATTTTTCCGGAATTCCGGATCTCTCCAGCATAATAGCGAAGGCACGGACGGGGGCCTTCCTCACCCCTTCTGAGCTCTATTCTCTGTCCCTTTTCATCGAAAAAGTTCACGAGATCTATCAGAAACTTATGGGAACCGCCCTCGAGGAGGTTCTCGCCGACCCCTATATTCTCCTCGGACTGATGAGGGAGATCAGGTCGAAGATCGACGAGGAAGGCGAGGTCGTCGATACCGCCTCCGAGGCCCTCTATAAGATCCGCAGCGAGAGGAGGAAAAAGCGCCGCGAGATCATCGCCCTTATGGAGGGGCTTCTCGACAGGTACGACAGAAAGGGCCTTCTGAGGGACAGGGTCATCACCATAAAAAACGGCAGGATGGTCCTCCCCTTCAAGAGCCACGTGAGGATTAAGGGCGTCGTTCACGGTTTTTCCAACACTGAGGAGACCGTTTACATAGAGCCCTTCGAGGTAATCGAGGCCCAGAACAGGCTCGTCAGGGTCGAGGAGGAGGAGAGGGAGGAGGTGGAGCGCATATTGAGGGAGCTGGCCGAGAAGGTCAGCGGCTCCGCCGGTTTCATAGGCGAGCTCTATGGGCAGATCGGAGAGGTCGAGGTCATATATGCGAGCGCCCAGTTCATGCGCGAGGTCGACGGGACAATACCGAGGATCAACAGGGATGGGAGGATTTACCTCAAGAAGGCCAGGCACCCGCTGCTCCTCAAAAGCCTGGGCGAGGACAGAGTCGTCCCCCTCGATTTCAGGATGGACGGGGACCTGGAGGTGTTCCTCATCTCGGGCCCCAACGCCGGTGGCAAGACCGTTGTTTTGAAAACAGTGGGGCTCCTTACCCTGATGGCCGCATCGGGTCTGCCAGTCCCGGCTCAGGAGGCTGATCTCTTTATACCCGGCGAGATCTATGCCATAGGTTTTGAGGACGAACAGGATATACTGAGGGGGGAGTCGAGTTTCACGGCTATACTCTCAGACATAAAGGAACTCCTCGAGAAGGGAGAGAAAGGGGACCTGGCACTTCTCGACGAATTTCTGGCTTCTACCGATCCCACCGAGGGAGCCGCCCTTGCCTTTGCGGTCCTCAAGTATCTGGTCGACAGGGGAATTAAGGTTATCGCCAACACACATCTCAACCCTTTAAAGACCCTTGTTTCCCGCGAGCCGAGCATGGAGAACGCTACCATGGAATTCGATCCAGTGACCCGCACGCCCACCTACAGGCTTATACCGGGCGAGATCGGATACAGCCACGCCCTGGATATCGCGCGCAGGACGGGTTTCCCGCCGGAACTTTTGAGCGAGGCTGAGGGTCTGATAGAAGGTATAGAGGGCGAGCTGAAGCGCCATATCGAGGAGCTCAGGAAGGCCGAGGAGGAGTACTCGAGGAAGCTGCGCGAGATAGAAGAGAGGGAAGAAAAACTCAGGGAAAAGGAGGAGAGCTTCGAGAAAAGGGCAAAACTCAAGGCGAGGGCCATCGTCGACAGGGCGATGAAAGAGGTGGAGGTACTTCTCGAGGAGATCAGGAAGGAGAAGAAGTTAGAGGAAAAACTGAAAAAGGCAAAGAAGACGAGGGAAGTTCTGAAGCAAAAGAAGGAAGAATTCGACATTTACGGCGAGCCGGCAAAAGAGATCGTGCCGGGCCGCCTTTACAGGGTTAAGCCTCTCGGGTTTGTGGGGGAGCTCGTTGAAATAAAGGAGGGTTCCGTCGTGCTGAAGGTTGGGAGGCAGAAGGTCGAGGTCAAGGAGGGAACCCTCTTCGAGGTGAAATAATGGACAGAGAGTTCATCGAGCGTGTGCGCGAATCGGTGGACATAGTCGACGTTATCGGTCAGTACGTCGAGCTGAAGAGGTCCGGCCGTTCCTATAAAGGGCTCTGTCCCTTCCACAGGGAAAAGACCCCATCCTTTTACGTCGATCCCGAGAAGGGCGTTTACCACTGTTTCGGCTGCGGCGCAAGCGGGAACGTCTTCCGTTTCATCATGGAAATGGAGAAGGTCGAGTTCATCGATGCGGTTAAAATTCTGGCACAAAGGGCTGGCATTCCGATTCCCGAGACCAGAACCCGCAGGAAGTACGAGCCCCTCTACAAGGCCCTTGAGTTCGCCGCCGATTTCTACCACCGTCTTCTCCTTTCCGAAACAGGGCGCCCCGGGCTGAATTTCCTGCTCGGAAGGAAGATCGAGAGGGACATGATAAACCT
>DRBW01000094.1 GCA_011042705.1 Caldifarciminota bacterium | reverse complement strand
GCATAGAGAGCCATCCAGTGTCTGAAGGCTTCCCCGAAGGTCCTGCCGTCCCCCAGAGGACCGTAAAAATCCTCGTAATGACCGTACATAGCCCCAGATTTTGTGCTTCCGACAACGAGAAGCCCATAATCGCTGTAATATAGATAGGAATTGCCTATATCGTCGTTTTCCACGAACCTCGTGGCCGAACAGCTGAACAGATTGTAGAAAAAGGCCCTCGGGTTCAGGGGAAATGTCTCGAAGTTGAAATAAGTTCCCCCGTAATTGAGCGGCTTAAAGGTGTGTCCCCAGGGCGAAGAGTGTGAGGCTATGTGCACTAAAGTGTAACCTTCTGTGAGCCTGTTTCTGAACTCCTCGGCCGTGGTGACATAGGGATTTGTCAGGACGTCCACGGTATCAAAAATGAGGTTGAGGCTCACCGTGTCGTACCAGTAGATCCAGTCGTCGTCTATCATGGAGAGGGCTCTGTCGGGAAGCGACAGGCTCCCGGTCCTGTAGGCATGGTTTTTCTGAAAATATCGTTCGAGGGCGCTCTTCTCGGCCGACATGGTCAGAGCACCGGCGTAAAGCCTGCCCACCCAGATTTCCGGTTCCGTGTTGCCCGTGTGTTCATCCAGAAAACCGTCACCGTTCGAATCGATCCAGTTCCCGTCCAGGTCCATGAAATAGTAATCTATGGGGAATTCCTCGACCATGCCCCAGCCGGGCTCATCCATGTGATACCAGGCAACGGGGAGATTTCCAATGAAGATCGCCCCCACAAGTCCCTGATTCAACAGAACGTTAAGGTGAAACCTGAGGTCAGCAGGGGTCCCACCGCTGACTGTGTCGATTCTGATTGAATAGCCTTCGTTCTCCAGATCGGAGACAAATTGTTCCAGGGAACTCTGGATCTCTTCATAGAGGGACGAATTCACCAGGATATCCACAAGGGGATTGCTGGATTTTGAGGGCACGAGGACTGCCCCTATTCTCCTCTCCAGGGGAAAGGGCTTTTTCCCCTCAAATTCCTCCCTTTTTATGGGCATCCTGCCAAGAGGGTCAATCCAGCGGGTCGGCGGTAGGCTCCTTCCCTGACCTAATGTGACCAGGAGCACAAGAATGAGTTTTGACATGAAACCTCCCTCCCGTCAGATCTCGGCCAGTTTGTCGAGCCTTTCCCGGGCCTCCTTGTTTTCCGGATCGATCTCGAGGACACGCTCAAAGTACTTTCTGGCTCCCTCTATATCGTGGATGACCTCTTTCAGCACGCCGAGGTGATAGAGGGCATCGAGGTTGTCTGGCTCTATCTCGAGGATCTTGAGAAAGAGCTTCTCGGCCTCATTGTAGTTCTGGCTCAGGAAATAGACCTTTGCTTTCTCGAGGAGGATCTCGATATCGTTCATTTGAGCTCTTTGACCTTTTCGATATTTTCTATTTTGCCGAGGATTACCAGCAGGTCTCCCTGGAGTATCTCCTCGTTCGGGTCTGGTGCGACCAGGATGAGGTCTCTGGCAGTTACTTTACTTTCATTTTCCATTTCGGGCTTTTTTCTCTTGATGGCAATTATGTGAATGCCGTACTTGGTTCTGGCTTCGGTCTGTTTGATAGTCTTGCCCTGGAAGGACTTGGGAGCCACGATCTCAACGATGGAGTATTCGGGCGAAAGTTCGATGTAATCGAAGATGCGCGGCGAAGAGAGGCTTTCGGCCACCTTCTGTCCCATTTCCCTCTCGGGGAATATAACCCTGTCAGCACCTATTCTCTTGAGTATCTTGGCGTGTACATCGGAACTTGCCTTCGCCAGGACCTTTTTTGCCCCGGCCTCCTTCACCAGCATCGTGGAGAGGATCGATGCCTCGATGTCCTGGCTCATGGCGATGATGACCCAGTCGAAATCTTTTAATCCCAGAGACTTCAGGGCTTTTTCGTTTGTGGCGTCCAGAACGAGGGCCTGAGATACCTTGTCTTCGAGCTCCTGAACCCGCCCCTCATCCCTGTCGATGGCCAGCACCTCGTGGCCCTTGCGGGCGAGGGTCTGGGCTATGGCCGAGCCGAATCGTCCCAATCCAATTACGCAGAACTCCATTTTTTACCCCACTATAAATTTGCCTTCGATATGGCTTATATAGTCTCTCTTTTTTCTGACGAGGAAGGCCGCCATTGAAAGCACGCCCACTCTCCCCGTCAGCATAGTGATTATAATAACGCCCTTTCCCGCCGTTGAAAAGTCCCGGGCCAGGCTGACGTAGGCCTGGATATGTGATCCCGTCGAAAGCCCCACAGTCCCGAAGGCAGAGGCGACCTCGAAGAAATAGGGCAGAAAACCGTAAGATCTGAGCCCGCTGGATTCGCTGAGCGCAACCACAAAGGAAGATATAAAGAGGGTCGTTGCGGCCAGCGTCCAGACCGAGAAGATCCTCTTTATCGTATCTTCCGAAAGCTTTCTGCCCATGAAATGGGCTTCTTCTTTACCCGAGAGGTAAGCCTTTATCCATATGAGCAGCCCGGAGAGCGCTGTGGTCTTGACTCCTCCGGCGGTGCCTCCGGGCGAGCCGCCTACCACCATCAGAAAGATGATGAGAAGAAGTGAAGCGGGAGCAAGCTTTCCTATATCGACAGTGGAGAAGCCGGCAGTCCTGGGCGTAGTGGCCTGGAAGAGGGCGGCCAGAACTTTTTCGGAAAGCCCATAGGCCGCGAACTCCCCCCTGTATTCGCAGAAGAAAAGAAAAACCGCGCCGGCGATTATCAGGGAGATGGTGGATAAGAGAACGACCTTCGTGTGGAGGAGCAGTCGCCTCTCGGACCTTTTGAGAAAGCGTCGCTCCAGATCGTCGAGAACGAAGAAACCCAATCCGCCTGTTATAAAAAGAAACATGACAGGGAGAACCACGAGGGGGTCTCCTCTGAATCGAGACAGGCTGTCGGAGAAAGTGGAAAAGCCGGCATTGCAAAAGGCCGAGACCGAATTGAAAAGGGCATGACCGAAGGAATTTTCGATGCCGTATCTGCTGAACCCGGCGTAGAGAAGGGCAGCTCCGGCCGCCTCCATGGAGAAGGCATAGATGGCGATTCTCTTCGAGAAATTGTAGACGTTTCCTATGGTGAGTTCCGGGAAGGACTCGGCCATGGTCATCCTGAGGGCGAGGCTGCCCTTTTTGCCCAGGATGAAGAGGATGAGAGTGGCGAAGGTCATGTAGCCCAGGCCCCCGATCTGAATCAGGAGGAGGAGAACTCCCTTGCCGAAGGCAGTGAAAAAGGTAGCCGTATCCTTCACGATGAGGCCCGTCACGCAAACAGCAGAAGTGGCTGTAAACAGTGCATCTATCGGCGATAGGGGGCCGCGCCTCGAGAGGGGCAGGAGGAGCAACAGCGCTCCCAGCAGGATTATGCCGATGTATCCCAGGACGAGTAATTTAAAGGGATTGATCTTTCTCATGGCGCAGGTTTTCTATCCACCTCGATATGGCCTCCCGTGCCCTTTCGTCTCCCTTCTTTTCGAGCCTGAGAAGCTGGACTCTGTTCCTCACACCCCACGAATCCAGGAGGCGCAGGCTTTTTTCCTGTATCGTAGCAAGAAGCCGCGGATGAGAGCCTCTCAGGAGGGACCTCACTATCTCCTTGAAACGCTCCGAGTGAAGTTCCATTTTCCCTATCTCGTCGACGATCACGAGGAGGGTGCTCCCCTTTATTGCAGGGATGGCGATAGATTCAAATCTATCGACGAATACGCCGTATTTCCCCACTTTAAAGCGCGATTCCGCGCCTTTCAGGGCCAGGATATCGGCCTTCCCGTCGGCGAGGGAGATGACCCTGAAGCCGGTTCTCTCTCCCTTTTCCCGGATCTCCTCCGTGTAAAAGCCGGTGAAGGGAATGGAAAGCCTCCTCGCCATCTCGACGGCCCATTTTATAAGGGTCGTCTTCCCTATCCCGGGCCGGCCGGTGATCAGGAGGTGGGAAGAAGCAGCCACGTCAGAGTTCCCTCACGAAGGCATACATTATCCTGTAGAGGGCCTCTAAGGAATTAAGGTCCACCCATTCATCTCTTCCGTGGATATTCGCGCCCACAGGATAGGTAATGGCGACGGGAATGCCTTTTTCCGCGAAAAAGCGGCCATCTGTGGCGCCGTGTTCTTTCGCGAGTTCCACACCTCTGCCCAGCACCTCGGAGGCCACTTTTCTGAATTTCACGAGGTGAGGCTCGTCGGGAGAAGTGTTCATCACCTCACCTCGGCTTATGAGCTCCACCTCCTCGATTCCGTAAGTCGAGGCTTTCTCCTTGAGATGGGCCAGCATCTTGTCGGAAGTCCAGGGCTCCACGAACCTTATATCGAGATACATTTCGCCCCTGTCGGCCACGCGGTTGACGGAGTTGCCGCCCTCAAACCGGCCCAGATTTAACGTGTTGTGCCAGTGTTCCGGATCGTCGCAGGGCTCCTGGGGGAATTCCTTTTTGAAATCGTTGTAAAAATTAATGAGGGCGTCGAGGGCATTCACGCCCTCCCACACGCGGGAGCCGTGAGCCGCTTTCCCCCGGGCCGTTAGCTTCACGTGCAGCACCCCTTTTTCGGCGATTATCAGTTTGAAATTCTCTCCCCCGTCGGGTATCAGTGCGAAATCGGAGGACCATCCCTCTTCGAAGAGGAGGTATCTGACCCCGTTGTCGCTTCCCACTTCCTCGTCGGTCGTCAGCATGAGCCCTATATCGGGCTTGAGACCTTCCTCAGCGAGCTTCCTGAAGAGGAGGAGCATGACGGCATCGGGCCCTTTCATGTCCAGAGCTCCCCTTCCGTAGAGCCTGTCCCCCTCGATTTTGGGCTTAAACTGGTCTTCCTCGGCATCCACCACGTCGAGGTGGCCAACGAAGAAGACCTTCGGCCTTTTTGTCTCTCCGAAGGTGATCACCAGTGACGGTTTTCCTGATTTCTCGTATTCGTGAATTTTGAGGGGCAAACCTTCCAGGAAGTTCTTGCAATATCTGACTACTTCCTGCAGCCCCTGGGGATTTCTATCGAGACTTTTGATCTTTATAAGGTCAGACAGAAGTTTGGCTATCTCTTCTCTCATCGAACTCCTCCTTTATTGCAGCTCTGAGATCGGAAGCGGCCCTTTCGGGGCTCTTGCTGTTCATGTAAACCCCGGTTGCCACTTCGAAGCCGGCAAGTCCCTCGTAACGGGGTAAAATCTCAAAGTGCCAGTGAAAATCTCGGTCTTTCAGGGTGTGCAGTATAAGGTTGTAGGGAATCTCCCCCAGGATGTGCTTCAGCGCAGTGACTGACTTTTTCAGGAGAAGTGCCAGATGGAGCAGTTCACCCTCCCCGGTTTTCGAGAAATCCGGCCTCTTCACTCTGGGTGCCACCCATATCTCATAGGGAAAGCGCGAGAAATAGGGGGCAAAAGCGATGAAATTTCCACACTCTGCAACTGTTCGCGTTCCTCCGTCTCTCTCGAAGTCCAGCCCCTCTTCTCTGATAAATTCCAGCTCGCTTTTTATCCGTCGCGGGACGAAGGGCAATGCAAGTATCTGAGTGTGGGGATGAAAGATCGAGGCTCCCGCCCTGGCTCCTTTATTTCGGAAGAGCTGAACGTATTTCACGTCTTTTTTCGAGCACATCTCCCTGAGTCGATCCCTGAAAACGAGAAGGAGGTCCCTCAGGTGCTCGGCCGTATAATCGGGGATATCGGCATTGTGATCGGGCGTCTCGATCACTATCTCATGGGGAGTTTTCAGGTCGGGAAGGTCCACCGCCGGATACTTGTTGGGGATAACCCTTATCCTCCACCCCGGCCCGTCAGGGGGACCTTCTCTTATGGCGAAAATCTCCGGCGGCGTCATCGCTTCTCTTCCGGGGCAGAAGGGACAACGATCGTCGGTTCCAAGGGGTCTTTTTGACCTGTTTTCGCAGAGAAGTATCCAGCTATTCTCTATAGGTTCAGCCCTGATCTCGTGCACTCTGCAAGTTTAATATACCTCGAGCGGAGAGGCAAGAGGGCGAATTGCCTCAAAAATAATCTTACCGAAAG
>DRBW01000128.1 GCA_011042705.1 Caldifarciminota bacterium | reverse complement strand
TTTATAATGTATCTCGGCGACAACATCCTGAAGCAGCCCCTTTCGGAGCTCATCGAGGAATTCGAGGAGGAAAAGCCCGACGCCCTTATTCTCTTAGCACGCGTTCCCAACCCCGGGGACTTCGGGGTTGCAGAGCTCGACGGCAAAAGAATAGTAAGGCTCGTTGAGAAACCGAAAACGCCCCCGAGTGACTACGCGCTCGTGGGCGTTTATCTCTTTTCTTCCAGGATCTTCGAGGCTGCCAGAAACATAAAACCCTCGGCGAGGGGAGAACTCGAGATCACCGACGCAATACAGTGGCTCATCGATAACGGGTTTTACGTGAGGGCAAAGGTGACGAGCGGATGGTGGAAAGACACGGGGAAGCCTGACGACCTGATAGAGGCGAACAGGCTGATACTTGAGGACATTCCCAGGAATATCAGGGGAGAAGTCGTGGATTCCGAAGTACGGGGGAGAGTCCAGATCGGTGAGGGCACCCTCATAAAGGACAGCGTGATCAAGGGACCTGTGGTGATCGGTGACAACGTGAAGGTGGTTAATTCCTTCATAGGTCCTTTCACCTCTATCTATCACGATGCCGTTATAGAGGGGACCGAGATAGAAGATTCGGTGATACTGAAGGGCGTCAGGATAAAGGATGTCCCCGGGAGAATAGAGGGTAGCATTCTCGGCAACGAGACGGTGTTGCTCAGGAGGGACAGGAAACCGAGAAGCCTCAGGCTCGTTCTCGGAGACCATTCCATAGTGGAGCTTCAATGAAGACGTTGCTTATCACCGGCGGAGCCGGATTCATAGGTAGCAACCTGGTACGGTATCTCCTCGAGGCCGACGATGCTCCCGAAAGGATCATCATTCTGGATCTCCTCACTTACGCCGGGCATCTCGAGAACCTGAGGGGCGTGCTCAGCCCCGAGAGGATATACGTGCCCAAGGAGTCGCTGAGGCTGCACGAGGTTCCCTTCAAAGTCAGAATGGAAAGGCTCTATTCCGGGGAGATCTCTCTCCCTTTCGCGGCGTATAATAAGATCGAATCTTTCGGATTCAGGTGGATCGATGATCTGGGCGAACTGGATGAACTTTTTGGAGAGGATGGACTTCACTTTGTCCTCGGAGATATAAACGACGGAAAGCTGCTCGCCCATCTTTTTCCCCACGTGGATTCGGTGATTCACCTGGCCGCTGAGACCCACGTCGACAGGTCAATTATGGACCCCTCAGCCTTTATAAGGACCGATGTCCACGGAACTTTCTCTCTCCTGGAAGCAGCGAGGAGACACTGGAAGGATTTTAAAAAGAAGAGGTTTCTGCACGTTTCTACCGATGAGGTATACGGCGAGATAAAAAGCGGCCATGCATCGGAGGACCATCCCCTGATGCCGCGAAATCCCTATTCTTCCTCCAAAGCTGCGGCCGATATGCTCGCCAGGGCATATCATACCACTTACGGCCTTCCCGTTCTGGTTGCCAGGCCCTCCAATAATTACGGCCCCTATCAGCACCCCGAGAAGTTCATACCCCTCATGATAACCAACGCGCTCGAGGGGAGGGCACTGCCCGTCTACGGGAATGGCCGTCAGCGCAGGGACTGGCTTTTCGTGAAGGATACGGCCCGTGCCCTTCATCTCCTTCTGAGAAAGGGAAAACCTGGAGAGGCTTACAATATCTCGGGAAACTGCGAGATGGAGAATATCGAGGTGGTGAACAGGATCCTCGACCTTCTCGGCAAGCCCAGGGACCTTATCAGGTTTGTGAAGGACAGGCCTGGACACGACAGGCGCTATGCCATGGATTCCTCAAAGATCAGGGATGAGCTCGGATTTGTCCCGGAGTGGGACTTCGACCGGGGTCTTGTGGCCACAGTGGAATTTTACAGGAATAACCCCGGGTGGTGGGAGAAGATCAAGAAGGAGGATGAGGAGACGAGGAGGTTTCTGGAGTCCTGGTATTCCTCACTGGAGTTTTGATACAGCGTTGTAAATGGGGGTGAGGACGGCGATGAAGACGCCGGCCGCCCCGATCCCGAAGATTATCAGCATCATCGGCTCGAGGAGGGTGATCGCCTGTTTGGTGGCCCTCTCTACGTCCTTCTCGTAATAGTTGGCGATTTTCGATAGTTCTTCTTCCAGCTTACCAGTTTCCTCTCCGATGGCTATCATGCTCAGGACAAAGGGAGTAAAAGGGAGACCTGCTATGGCTTCGGTTATGGATGCTCCGCCCTTCAGGTTCTCCATGGCCAGCAGGATGCCTTCCTTTATAACGCTGTTCCCGATCGTCTGGCTCAACATCTGGAAGGCTCCCACTATTTCCACTCCGGAACGGAGAAGGAGGGCCAGATTTGCCGAGAAACGGGCCAGAATCGCTTTCAACACTATGTTTCCGAGAACCGGCATCTTTAACTTTATGAGGTCCAGGTAGTACCTGCCCTTTTCGTGTTTCCTTGCGATGAGGACGGTGAGGACGAGGAGGACGATGCCTATGAGCGGCAGGTACCAGTAGTGTTTCGCCGCATTGGTGAAGGCCATGAGGAACCGCGTGGGCCCTGAAATCTTCTGGTTCAGATGTGTCACGAGCTCCAGGACCTTTGGCAGGATTATAAAAATATAAAAGATGGCGACGCCTCCCAGGGCGAAGGTAACGAAGAGGGGATAGGTCATTGCCTGCTTGAGCTCAGCGGAAAGGGCTTCCTGTTTTTCGAGAAATACTATGAGGTCGCGCAGGATCTCCGTCAATTTTCCGCTTTCCTCCCCGGTTTTTACTGCACCGAGGTAATAGTTGGGAAATATCTTGGGGTAATGGGAAAGGGCCTGCGATAATGATTCTCCGAGTTCGATCCTCTGTTTGATGTCGAAAATTACCTTCTTGAAATAGGGATTTTTCATCTGGGCGCCTATTTCCTCCAGCCCCCTGACTATGGGTACCCCTGAGTCGGCAACAGTGAAGAACTGGATGGTGAATGTCAGGAGGTCCCTTCTCTTCACCTTTTTTCTCCCGAAGAGGGAGAAACCCTTTTTCGTCTTCCGTTTGACGTCGATGGGTATTAGCCCGATTTCGCCCAGCCTTTTCTGGACTTCCTCGGCAGAGTAAGCTACTATCTCACCCTTTATCTCTTTCCCGGCCTGATCCACAGCGAGGTAGGTATACTCGGGCATTATCCCACCACCCTGAGGATTTCATCGAGGGTCGTGATGCCGGCCTTCGCCTTTTCTATCCCGTCTTCCTTCATCTTCTTCAGTCCCGCCGCCCGCTCGATGTCGTAGGCAGAAGCTTTCTCGGCGATCATCTTTGCGATCTCGGGAGTTATCTCGAGGATCTCGTAGATCCCTATTCTGCCCTTATACCCGCTGTTTTTACAGTATTCACAGCCCTTTCCCCTGAAAAAGGGCCCTTCGTCCTCTCTGAGGCCGAGGAGTTGCAGGGTTTCCCTGTCGGGTTTGTATTCCTCCTTGCACCTGGGACATATCCTTCGGACCAGCCTCTGGGCTATCACTGCGAGGAGTGAGCTGGCCACGATAAAAGGCTCTATTCCCATATCGATCAGCCTGGGGATAGCGGCCGCAGCCGTGTTGGCGTGGACTGTGGAGAAAACCAGGTGCCCGGTCATAGCTGCCCTGAACCCCATCTCGGCCGTCTCCCGGTCCCTCATCTCTCCGATCAATATCACGTCGGGGTCGTGTCTCAGGATGGCTCTCAGCGCCTTTGCGAAGGTGAACCCGGCCTTCTCGTTTACCTGAGACTGTTTTATCAGGGGAATGCGGTACTCGCTGGGGTCCTCGACGGTCATTATGTTTTTCTCCAGAGCGTTGAGGACGCTCAGGATTGAGTAGAGGGTGGTGGTCTTTCCGCTTCCCGTGGGACCGGTGACAACTACCATGCCGTAGGGCTTGTTGATGATCCTCCTCAAGACTTTCAGATGATCCTCGCTGAATCCGAGCTGATCCAGGGAGAGTAAGCTCGCTTTGTTGAGAAGCCTCATAACGATGCTTTCGCCGTAGATCGTGGGATAGGTTGATACCCTGATGGCTATCTCTTTCAGGCCAAAGGGAATAGTGAAAGCCCCGTCCTGGGGGACCCTCTGCTCCGATATGTCGAGCCCCGCGATGATCTTGACCCTCGTGACGACGGCCCCGTAGATCTTTCGGGGGAGGGTATAGTAAGAACGAAGTATTCCATCGATCCTGTATCTCACCCTGACCACCCTCTCGTCGGGCTCGATGTGGATGTCGGTGGCCCTCTCTATGGCCGCCTTTATGACGATCATGTCTACGAGCTGGGCAATGGGGGGAGTGCCCTCGGCCGTTTCCTCGGTCAAAGCGAGCTTGACGCTCTCCTCGATCACCTGATCGGGGGATTTGGCGACCCCGTAGTAGACCTCTATCGCCTTGAAGATGCTCTCTTCGTCGGAGAGCCGTGGCTCTACCTTATACCCCGTGATCGACTCTATCAGATCGATGGCATAAATGTCGTTGGGGTTGGCCATGGCCACCACAAGCGTGCCCTCCCTGGCCTCGATGGGGATCAATTTGTGCTCACGGGCCGTTTCTTCCGGCACGAGTTTTATTACGTTGGGGTCGACGAAGGCCTTTTTGAGGTCTATGTAAGGTACTCCCCACTGCCTGCTGAGTACCTTCAGGATATCCTCCCGGGTCACGAACCCCATTCTCAGCAGTATCTCTCCGAGCTTTTCCCCGGTCCGTTTCTGTTCCTTGAGGGCGATCTCGAGCTGTTCCTCGGTGATGAAACCGGCTTCTATCAGCATCTGCCCGAGAGGTTTCATGCCCATCACTTTCCCCCCTGTTCGAGATAAGCGAGCCTTCTCAGGACAAGCTTCCTCTTTTCCCTGTCCCTGCTTTTTTCTAAGAAAGCCCTGTAGTAAGCGATGGCATCTTTTTTATTTCCAAGGAGATCTATCTCTCTGCCCAGTTTATAGAGCACCTCGGGTGAGTCGGGAGCCAGAGCAGCTGCCCTTTTGTAGTTGGAGAGGGCGGCCTCCCCGTTTCCCGTGGCATCGGCGATGTCTCCGAGGAGCAGGTACGCCCTGAAGTTGTCGGGGTTCAGGGCCAGTGATCTTCTGGCGTATTCGATAGCATCTTTCAGGTCACCTGCGCCGTAGCTGGCCAGCGCCAGATTGAACAGGACTTTGGGGTTCTCATTCCCGTTTTTGATGCCCGATAGAATATCTATTGCCTCCCTGTAGAGTCCACCCTCGATGAGGAGGGCGCTGAGGTTCAGACGGGCCTGCGCGTGGTCGGGGTTAAGGTGTATCGCCTTTCTGTAAGCATCGATGGCGAGGGCTATTTCTCCCGCCCTCTCCTTTGCCAGCGCGAACCTGAAGTAGCGTTCGGCCTCGGCATATCTCTTCGGGGCGGGCTCTTTCGGCTCAGGAAGTAGTGATGTTTTCCTCGCGGTGTTTATTTTCGCCGTTTTTACTTTCTTTATTTTCCTCTTGCCTCCCGATTCCGGTGGTTTGGCCGGTTTTTTCTCGTTTTCCTTTCCCGCATCTCCTGCGGGTTTGCCGAGGAGAGCCGATGCCGGAGGTTTCGTGACCTCACCGGTTTTTTCCTCCATCGCGACGGGGGGCGGCACAGGCTCAACGGCGGGGCTTTCTTTGAAAAGCAGAGCTTTCATGACGAGGAGGGCGACTATGAGAAATGCCCCTGAGGCTGCCATGAAGTAATACTTTTTCCTGGACCCCTTCCTTTCCCTCTTGATGGGATTCCAGAGGGGATCGGGTTTCTTTTTTGATTCTTCGGCTTTTTTCAGTGCTTCGTTTATCAGGCTCATTTAGAACCTCAGTATTCTTCTTATCCAGCTTTTCCTTTCCCTCGATCTATCGGTTCCCTCCAGCGTGTCGATCGCCCTGGCCACGTGTCTCTTTTCGACCCTGTGCTGTCCGTCTATGTAAGCTGCTATGAGGGCCAGTTCAGCTGCGGCGTTTATGAGCCTCGGGATCCCGCCGGAATACCTGTAGAGCTGATTCAGGGCGGCGCCGTCAAAATAGGGCCTCTCCCTGGG
>DRBW01000034.1 GCA_011042705.1 Caldifarciminota bacterium | reverse complement strand
GCCATCGCCACCTGCCTTTACACGGCAATCCTCACCGACACGGGGTCCTTCCGATATTCCAACGCCACTGAGAAGGCCTTCACGGACGCCGCGGAGCTCGTTGAGCTCGGTGCGGATCCCGCGATGGTCTCGAGGATGGTCTACATGAGGAAGCACCTGACCACTTACAGGTTGCTCCTCAGGGTTCTCTCCAGCCTGAAGCTGGATTTCGACGGACTGGTTGCTTACATAACCATCCTCAACCGGGATCTGGAGGAAACCGGCGCATCGAGAATAGAGGCCGAGAGCTTTGTCAGTTACCCCCTCTCCCTTGAGGGAGTGGAGATAGGCCTTAAATTTGAGGAAGAGGAAGGAAATATCTGGAGGATAAGTTTCAGGGGAAAGGGGAAAGTCGATCTTTCGAAGGTGGCCCTTGAGCTCGGTGGAGGAGGACATTTTAACGCATCAGGGGCGCGGATCGAGGGCGGCATGGATGAGGTGAGAGAGAAGGTTCTCGGAGTATTGAAAAGGCATATGGAGCGGGCAGGGCTCCTTCAGGAGAGAAAATGAGAAGCAATTTAGGCACATTTATAAGCACAATGCTCATAGGGATGACCTTCGGGGCTGTCCTGACGCTATTGCTCACCCCCTGGGCCGGGGGTGAGCTCAGAGAAAAGGTGGGCCTTGGCCATGAGGACCCTCACAGGAAGATAGAGAGGGTCCGCAGGGCGATAAAGAGACTGGAAGAGAAAATAGAGTCTCGCAGGGGCTAAGGTTCCGCCGGGCGAAACCTCAGGGCTGAAGCTCCGACGGCAGTCCCCAGGTTTATCGATGCCAGGATCGAGTCGCCCGATATTACCTCTATCCAGTTGGTATCAGAGGCGGAGTAGAGCGTTACGTATATTCTGTTTTCCCCGTCGACATCGATTCCCATCGCACCGGTTCCGACCGTGATCGGATTTCCTGCATCGTGGATAGGCGTCAGGGTGGCGGCATCGTACGACAACAGGCCGAGATTCCAGTCGGTCAGATATGCGATGTTGTCGGCGTTTACGGTGATGTTCCCCGGGTATCCGCCGATCAACAGGCTGTCGAGGAGAATAAAGTCGTCGGGATCAATCACGTAAATCCTGCCTTCCCATCCCGAGTAATCACCGGTCGCGACGGCATGGAGCCTTCCCGTCGAGTCCAATGCGAGCGTCTGGAGGTTTATCCCTACTTTGAGGCTGTCAATGACTTCCAGGGTTTCGGGATCGATCTTTAGAACCCAGGCATCGCTGTAACTGTAATCGGGCTGTATGCCAGTACAGGCCACGTAGACTGCTCCGTTGGCTGCTATTATTCCCTCGGGGCCGCTCTTCACCGGTATGGAGTCAATGAAATCGCCCGTTTCGGCGTCGAGGACGTAGACCATGTCCCTGAGGAATAGGGTCACGAAAAGCCTGCCTTCGGCTACGGCGGCCGCGTATGGATTTGAGCCGGAAGGAAGGAGGAAATCGGCCATTTTTTCGTTTGTGTTTGGATCAAAAATAGTTATGGAAGCGTCCCCCGTAAAGCCTGAATTCACGATATATCCACGGTCTCGGTCGAAGATGATGTAGTTTGGGGTATTACCAGTAAGGAAGACGTCGCTCAGGAGGGTATCGTTATCTATGTCGTATATCGAGACGGTTTCGGATATGCCCTGAAGGACATAGATTCTGTTTCCCGCCGACGACATTCCGGTTTCTTCCTTCTCAGAGCACGCGGTGAGGGCGAGAAGCCCCACCAGGAACCACTTTTTCATGACATACCTCCTTTCACAATATGTTTGCACTGACCTTCAGGTTAAAATAACGCCCGGGAAGGGGATATCCCCTTACAAGTTCATATTGCCTGTCGAAGACGTTATAAATGCATAATTCCACTCCTATGTCGCCAAAATTGAAATTTCTTTCGAATCTGAAAAGGATGTCGAAAGTCAGGAAAGAGGGCATTTTTTTTGGCCCCGAGGGCCTCTCATATCTCTCTCCGACGAAGTTGAGCCGGGCCCTTAAAAATGGGGAGCTGACCTCGAGCCTTCCGCTGTGAAGAGGACGAAGCATGAGCTGCCTTCCTTCGGAGGTTATGCTATTGAGGCCGTAAAACAAATACAGCGAGAGGGATTTGAATTTGAAGTAAATATGAGTTTCATTACCCATCAGGATCACTTCTCTCTTATTCCTGGGGCTCCAGAGCCCATCCTCTGTCGGCTCCCAGACTATCATATCCTGGTTTTTCCCCGTATAGAAAGAGATGTCGAAGAAAAGGAGGGGCTTTCTAATCCTGACACCGCCCTCCGTCAGCCAACCCTTTTCGGGCCTCAGATTGGGATTCCCGCTGGCGAAGGGATCTCCCTGCCAGTAGAGCTCGTTGAAGGTGGGCTCCCTCAGGTTTGTCGAAAGGTTTGCGTAGAGGAAGACGTCCCTCGAAGGAGAGTAACCGGTCCCGAAGAAATAGGTCAGATGGGGATGTTTCTGGGGGCTGGTGCTGAGATAAAATTCCGGGGTAAGCCTGAATAA
Organism: Caldifarciminota bacterium; assembly: GCA_011042705.1. GTDB lineage: Bacteria > Hydrothermota > Hydrothermia > B15-G9 > DRBW01 > DRBW01. Next base: position 3,563 of record DRBW01000034.1, on the reverse strand, counting down.
ACCCAGGGCCAATTTTTTGCCCCCCGTTACGAAGAGATCGAGCCTTTTTCTTTCCCCCGTCCGGGGGGAGTTACCGCTTTTCAGCGTAAATCCAGCCCTGAGGTGAAGAGGGGAGACCGTGGCCGCTGTGAATCCGGCAATGTTCCCGATAGTTCTTTCGGTGGCAGATTCAGCCCTGTATTTCATGTCGTCCCTGTTCAGGAAGACTTTGAATCTGAAGGGGTCTTCTTTCAGCTCCACTTTGGCAATGGAGAGGGTTTCCCACCTTCTCGATCTCATGGGGCTGCCGACGGGGCCCGGGACACCGCATTCCAGGCTCGATACCATGATAAGGCCCTCAAAACCGGGGGAGGTCAGTTTGATCGCCGCTGCCGATCTCCTTCTGTCGTTGTTTTCACGGAAATGTTTTTCTCCCCAGGCGTCTCTATAGGGGAAATTTCCCTTTCCTTTCCCGACATCCACGGCGGATGTCAGGGCAAGACCACTGAAGGTATTTCTGCCCGTGATGGAGATCTCCTTACGGGAGAAACTTCCTGCTGAGAGACTTCCGCTGAGCCGCCCACCGGGGCCCAGGAGAGAGAAGGAAAAGGCACCCCCCATCGCTCCAGGACCGAAAAGCGATGAGCCGCCGCTCCTCATTTCAATTCTGTCCACAAAAGAGGGAGGAATGAGCTGAAGATCAACGGTTCCTGACTGAGGGGAATTGATGGGAACCCCCTCGATCAGCAGCAGGTTCTCTTCGGAAGCAGTTCCCCTCAATGACGTCTGAATCAGGTTGCCATAGTTTCTCAGGAATAGGCCGGGATAGGCAAAAAAGGCGCTATGCCACTGGCTTTCGTGCGGATAAAACACGGCCGACGAAAAGGGGGCTGTGAAGAGCTCGTCCCCGTACCTGGAGGCGGTCACCAGTACCTCCTCCATCATGAAAGGTCCCGGCACTTCCTGAGGTTCGGACGTGACGATTGTAAACAGTAAAAGCAGCTTCATTTTCGTCAAGCTGCCCGGGATTCGAGGGAGCCGAAACTCAACCTCACCCCTTACCCCCGGGGGCGGTTTAAGGACTCAGGAAGCAGGTCTCCCGGCTCGGAGCATAAAGGCTTCCGCCTTCCCAGCAGGACAGCCCGAAGACCATACCTGCCAGTGGCATCTGGAAGCCCGAACTCCACACGGTTGCGGGGGCAGCCCGGGATTCTCACCCGGTTCCCTGGGCTCCCTGAGCTTCAATGAACCGGCTATATTTTAATGCGTCCCCCGGCCGATTGCAACGCTCTGCTCCGGTGGGGTCGGGTCGTGCACCTTGCACGACCCGACCCCACGCAATTGATTGTAATTCAGGCAGTTATAATGTGGCAGGGTGTGCATCACGCACGCCTCTCCTTTTCGCTGTGGGACAAAAGATTGACGGAAGTCCTTTGATCCTCTATTTCCATTGTGGCGGAGGGGATTTGGCTGCTTTACCCCTTTTGAAGGTGGCCAAAAAATCTATGCGCACAGTTAAATATCTTCCAAATTTTTGGAGCTCATAGAGTTTTATGGGGTCGGACCGTGCAGGTTGCACGGTCCGACCCCAATACGACCTGCTTTTATTCCGTCTGTTGACAGCCTTTTTGTCTCTACTATAAGATTTTTCTATGCCAGAGCTTCCTGACCTGGAAGTGCTGAGGAGAAGGCTCGAAAAGGAGCTTCGGGAAAGCAGGGTCGTCGATGTGGAAGTCTTGAAGGACAGGGCCCTGAGAACCCGTTATTTCAAACCTGCGGTTCTGAAAAAGGGCGTCCTCCTGGAAGTCAGCCGGAAAGGCAAGAATCTCGTCTTTGAGTTTCACTCGGGGTTCAAGCTCCTCTTTCAGCCACTTCTCAGGGGGTGGGTTTCCTTCGAAATGCCCGGCGATGCTGTTCCTCTGATGAAGTTGAGCTTCGAAGGGGATAGGGACCTTTATTTCATAGAGTACGAAGATAAGGGGATGGCCGGGCTTTACATCGTGAGGAAGCTGGAGGGACTTAACTTCATGAAGAAACTCGGCCCCGACCCGCTATCGGAAGAATTCACCCTCGATTACCTTGCCGGGGCGATCAGGGGGAGAAAAAACGGATTGAAGTCCTTTTTAGTCGATCAAAAGGCCATAGCCGGGGTGGGGAATGCTTATGCCGACGAGATATTGTGGGAGGCAGAGTTTTCTCCCTTCCGAAATTGCACTGATCTGAGCGAAGAGGATGTCGAGAGGCTATTTCGTGCCATAAGGACGGTGCTCGACAGTGCGATCTCTGTTCTCGAGGATGTCTCGGGCGGTGGGCTGCCCCCCTTCGAATACAGGGAACACCTGAAGGTACACAGAAGGGAAGGACAGCCCTGTCCACGTTGCGGGGCGGCCATCAAAGCCGTCTACGAAGGCGACAGGGGCACCTTTTTCTGCCCGGAGTGTCAGAGATGATAGTTCTCGGAGTGGAAACTTCGGGCCCTTATACGTCCCTCGGGCTCATGGATGGCGACAAAAGGCAGGAGCTCAATTACCGGGAGAGGCCCTTCGCCCATTCGGAGATGATCAACGTGCTTTTCGAGATCCTTTTGAAGCAGACGGGACTTTCTCCTTCTTCCCTGGAACTCGTCGCTGTTTCTGTGGGGCCTGGATACTTCACGGCCCTGAGAGTCGGTCTGTCCTTCGCGAAGGCACTGGCTTTTTCCCTCGATATCCCCCTTATTTCGGTCAATACCCTCGACGCCCTTGCCCGCCAGGCTCCCGACGTCGGTGTCCCTGTGATCGCCCTCGTGGAGGCTCAGAGGGATTTTCTATATGCGGCGAAATACCGAAAGGAGAAGGGAAAAACGCTGAGGGAGAAGGATCCAGCCCTTCTCAGGCTTCAGGAGGTCCGAAAGGAGGATGCCCTTTTCGTGGGAAGCGGCGCCGTAAAATTCAGAGAGGAACTCAGAAATCTTCCCGAACCCTGCCCCGATTTTCCATCGGGGCTCACGGTTGCGGCCTTGGGACTCGAGAGATTTTCATCAGGAGAAAGGGACGATCCGGTCGGTCTGGAGCCCTTTTACATGAAACTCCCCGACATTAAAAAGCATGGAAGGCCTTGAGATAAGGAGGATGGAAGAGGGGGATATAGCCGAGGTGATGTCCATCGAGAGAGTTTCTTTCAAACAACCCTGGAAACGAGAATTTATGGAAGCCGAGCTCAGAAATCCCTCATCGACACCCCTCGTGGTGCTGAAAGACGGAAAAGTGGTCGGCTACATGATACTCTGGGATCTGGGCGACAGCGTTCACCTCGCGAATATCGCCGTTAAGCCGGAAATGAGGAGAAAGGGCATAGGAAGAGCTCTTTTGAGAAAGGCAATAGCTCTTGCGAGGGAAAGGGGGAAAAAGCTGCTGAGCCTGGAGGTCAGAAAATCGAATACGGCAGCGAGAAAGCTCTATGAGGGCGAAGGTTTCAGGGTACTGAGGACGATACGAGGTTATTACAGGCCGGATTTCGAGGATGCTTTGCTTTATGTCCTTCCCCTTCAGGGCAATGTGAAGTCCGAAAAACCTTAATGCCACAACTTTTCACGAGATGTCGTG
>DRBW01000192.1 GCA_011042705.1 Caldifarciminota bacterium | reverse complement strand
GATTACCTCGAGGAGGAACAGGGGAAGCTACAGGCTCTCAAGGAAGAGCTCGAGAGGGATTTGAAGAAGAAGCTTGTCCCCCGCGATCCTCAGTTCGATCGCAATTGTATTGTGGAGATACGAGCAGGTACCGGCGGCGAAGAGGCCACCCTCTTCGCCGCCGACCTTTTCAAGATGTACAGAAAATACGCTGAGAGAAAGGGCTGGAAAGTCTCGGTTACCGACATAAAAACCACGGAGCTGGGCGGGATCAAAGAGGTAACATTCATCGTAGAGGGTAAGGGCGCCTATGGCTATCTGAGATACGAATCGGGTGTGCACCGGGTGCAGAGGGTGCCCGAGACGGAGTCGGGTGGCAGAATTCATACCTCCGCCGCCAGTGTCGTGGTTCTGCCGGAAGCTGAAGACGTGGAGGTCGAGATAAATCCCGATGACCTCAAGATCGATACGTTCAGAGCGGGCGGGCCAGGCGGTCAGTACGTGAATATGACCGACTCTGCGGTGCGGATCACCCATATTCCCACCGGGATAACCGTGACCTGCCAGGATGAGCGTTCACAGCACAAGAACAAGGAAAAGGCGTTGAGAATCCTGAAGTCCAGGCTCTACGACCTGAAGAGGAGAGAACAGGAGGAGAAACTCGACAGGATAAGGAGGAGCTACATCGGCACCGGTGACAGGAGCGAAAAAATAAGGACTTATAATTTCCCTCAGAACAGGGTCACCGACCACAGGATCGGGCTTTCCCTTCATAATCTGGAGGAGATACTCGACGGGGAGCTCGACCCACTGATAGAAGCCCTGCTCGAGGAAGAGGAGAGAAGAAGGCTTGAAGAAATCGGTGCCTTTTAATTCATCGGAGGCCAGCCGGAGCATAATCTACAGGCTGGAGGAGGCAACGGGTAAGTCCATTGAGGAAATCCTGTCGGATGGCATAGACGAGGAGAGGTTAGAGAGATTCCGGAGAGTTTCCCTGATAGAGAAAGAGCTCGGGGTCCCGCTCCCCTATCTCACCGGCAGGGCATACTTTCTCGACATGGAGCTTTTCGTGGGCCCCGGCGTTTTCATACCCAGGCCCGAGACCGAGGTCCTCCTTCTCGCCGTTCTCGACCACTTCAAAGAGGATGAACCTCGAAACATCCTCGACATCGGCACCGGTACCGGTGCCCTCGCGATTTATCTCGCCCGCAGGTTTGAGAAGTCCGCCGTAACGGCCGTCGATATTTCTCCCGTGGCGCTCCGATATGCGGAGGCCAACGCGAGGAGATACCGCCTTTCCAACGTGCGTTTTGTTCTCTCCGATGTCTTCGGCGCCTTACGTGGCAATGAGAAATTCGACCTTATAGTTTCGAATCCTCCCTATATTCCCAGGGATGAAGTGAGAAAAGCCGATCCGTCCCTTTCATGGGAGCCGAGGATCGCCCTTGACGGAGGGGCTGACGGTCTCTCCGTAATCAGAAAGATCATAGAGGGGCTGGATGTCCATCTATCTCCGGGCGGCAGCCTCTTTTTGGAGATTTCCCCTCTGATAGCTCCTTCCCTGGAGGAGCTGCTTTCCTCCGGGAGGTACGAACTGGAGTACCGCAGGGACCTCGATGGGAGGATCAGGGTAGCCCGCATAAGGAGGAGATATCCTTGAACGACATAGCGAGTCAGTTTTTCAAGAAGGGTCTCAGGGCCGAGCGTAATGGGGAATATGAATCGGCCATTGATCTTTTCAAGAGATCGCTATCGGCATTTAGCAGCGATAAGAGCGGGGTCGAGGAGGTACTTCTTCACTTAGGCGACCTCCTGCTTTATACAGGAAGAGTGCGTGAGTCGGTTAAATATCTGAAGGAACTCGTTTCTGTCAATCCTCGTGATCATCATTACCACTATCTGCTCGGTTTCGCCTATTCCAAGCTGATGAAGGTAAAAGAGGCCGAGAGGGAGCTCAGAAAAGCCCTCTCAGGGGATCCCGACGAGCCGGAGTATCTGAGGTCCCTGGGATGGGTTCTCTGTGTCAGGGACAAGTTAGATGAAGGCGAGGCGCTTCTCAGAAAGGCCCACGAACTGGACCCTGAAAATCCGTATATCTGCACAGACCTTGCCATGTGCCTCGCCAAGAAGGAGGAGATGGATGAAGCCATCTACATGGCAGACCTGGCGCGCGAGCTCGAGCCGGATTCGCCCTTCGTAGAGGAAACCTGGAATTTCATCAAGGAATATGCTGAATTGCTCAAAAAGGGCCAGCGTATCGGCGATATATTCAATTACTTCAGCGAGAGCGAGGTGAGGGTTCTCTCCCTCTTTTACGATAAGGCAGAGCCTTTTTATCCCGAATATCTCCTTGAGGAGGCCTCCAGGATCTGGTTGAATTTCAGAAAGGCAAACAGAAAGCTGATCCGAAAGCCCGAGGTATGGGCGGCCGCCCTGGAGTACACGATCGACATGCTCTTTATGGGGCGGGGGCTGAGCCAGGTGGACCTCGCCCGCAAATACAGGGTTTCGAGGGGCAGCATCTCGAGAAGCTATAAGGAACTGGTTTCCACTCTCGGCGACGAACTTACCGTGTTATGACGGGAAAATGGGTTCTGGAAGCGAAGCCGGTCCCTCATCTCAGGTTTGAGTCCAAACATCCTTTCCTTCTCCTTTTCTCCGCCCGCCACGGTCTATCCTTTTTAGAACGTTATTCGGTGCGGAGCTACTGCTATCTAAAGCAGGTCCACGGGGACAAAATAATAGAGATAAGCAGGGGATTCTGTCCCAGGGGAGATATGGAAGGAGATGGATTTCTGGTGAGGGAGCACGGGATCTTCGCGGGCATCAGGGTGGCCGATTGCTATCCCGTCTTCATAGGCGATCCGATAAGAAAAAATGCGGTTCTGATTCATGCTGGCTGGAGAGGCCTTAAGGCGGGAATAATCGCTTCTGCCATGGATCTTCTCACTGAGGAGGGCTCCGATCCGCAGGACCTTGTAGCCGCTGCGGGTCCGGGCATTTCAGGAGAGGTCTACGAGGTGGGAGAAGACGTCGGCTCCCTTTTTCCCGGCTTCGTCAGGCGGGAAGGGGCAAAACTTTTCCTTGACCTCAGGGGTTTTATCAGGGCTGAGCTGTTGCGAAGGGGCGTCGCCGGGGATAACATCGTTTTTGCTCCCTACTGCACTTACAGGGACGATAAACTTTTCCATTCCAGGCGCAGGGAAGGGGAAAGGACGGGTTACATGTGGGCTATTATGGGGCTGATTTAGCCCTTTTTTCGATCCGCTGTAGCTCCACGTCGATAAGGGCAGCGGCCCTGTCCAGAGCTTCTCTGGGGCTCAAATACCCCAGGAAAACGGGTTCGAGGCCCTCGGTCTCGAGATACCTTCTCCCTGTGAACCAGGCCGGCGTGCGCGGCTCGTAAATGGCATGCTCTACGGAGAGGATTGCCTCCTTCATTCCCGGAACTTTGCTGAGGAATTCTTTCATCTCAGGCCTTTCCAGCACCGACCTCCGGAGAGGCAGGTAGCCCGTTCCTATGGACCATCGGGCCTGAACTTCGGGCGTGAGGAAGTATTTTATGAACTCGAATGCCTTCTCCCTCTTGACCTCGGGGACGTCAGAGAACAATGCCACGTTAGTACCCGAGATCACCACCACTGAATCCCTGTCACGGGGTATCCTTGCCACACCCAGCCTGAAGGTTATCTTGTCCTTCATGAAACTATAGGAGACGATTGTGCCCCATACCATGGCCACCTTGCCGACAGCGAAATCGTCCTGATGCCTGTAACCGGTACTGAGATAAGCACAACTGTCTTTATAGATGAGGTCAACGAAATACTGAAGGGCCTCTACCCCCTCTTTCGAATTGAATGCTGCCTTTCCGTCCTTGATGAGGGCGCCGCCCTTCTGGTAGAGAAGGGTTTCGAACATCCAGACGTTGACCGGGAAAGCCGTTCCATATATGTCGTATTTCCCGTCGCCGTCGGTGTCTATCGTCAGTTTTTTGGCTATTTCTCTGAATTCATCCCATGTCTTCGGGAATTCCTCTATGCCGTACTTTTCGAAGAGGTCCATGTTGTAATAGAAAACCGGCACGCTCTTGTTAAAGGGAAAGGTTATGAATTCCCCCTCCCATCGGTTGTCTTCGAGGAAAATGGGAAAGATATCATCTAAGATTTCTTTCCCCAGGCCGTTCTCGCCCATTATGTACCTGTCCAGGGGGACGATCTTTCCCGCAGAAAGAAGCTCGGAAGTCCATGACTCGTAGACCTGAGCGAGGACCGGGGGCTTGCCTGCAGCGACGGCTCCCATGAGTTTCTGCGAGAGAGTGGAGTAGTTGCCCATCTTCACGGATACTATGGGGAGGGAATCGGGGTGCTGTTTGTTGAAGTCGTCTATGATTCCGTTAAGGACGTCTCCCAGAGGTCCGCCCATGGCGTGCCAGAAGGGCACACCTCTGTACCCCTTGCTTATACAGCCCGCGAAGAGAAAAGTCAGAAAGAGAAAAAGGGGGACTTTTCTCACTGGTTCATTATGTAACTTATGGAGAACCTTCTGTTGGAGCTTTCTTCGAAGTCGTAGATCTTTGAGTCGTCGGCGATGTCGAGCTTGAAGTTCTTGAACTTGACTCCGCCTCCGAAGGTTATGCCCTTTCTGAGGCCATATCGATCGTAGAAATAGCCTACCCTCAACGAAATGAGATCATAATAGGTGTATTCGATGCCACCGTGAAGCCATGCCTCTTTAAGAACGTAAGAAAGGCCGAGGTCCTTGAGATCGCTGATGAAACCGACCAGGACCTTGTTGGCGTCGCCAGAAATTGTGATCCTGTGGTATTTGTTCTCGATCGGCCTTATGGCAAAGCCAAGCCTCAGGAGCCAGGGCAGGGGATCGGTGTTCCCGCTCTCCGTGTATTTGAGTCCGGGCCCCATATTCGCCAGGACAGCCGATAGATTCAGGCATTTGAAGGGCTTGTAAAGAACGCCACCGTCGAGAGCAAAGGTTGTGGCTGAACCGCCTCCTCCGGGCTCTCCGAGCACTTCCCTGATGATGTTGCCGGGCGCGAGGAAGCTGTGGATCAGCTTTGCTCCGACGCCAAGACCCAGGTTTTCGCGTAATTTTGTGCTGTAGGCTACGTCTACGGCCACGTCGTAGGGCCTGAACCTTCCCACGACTTCACCGCCCTCCTTCACTGCGACCATCTCGCCGAGCGTCAGGTAGATCACATGTCCCCCCAGCACTCCCGCTTTTCCAATCGGCTTGACAAAGCCGGCAAACTCATAATACATATCGGATGCGAGTGCTCTCAGCCATGGCGCGTGTATCAGGGAGAATTCTGTTTTATTGAAGTATGCCATGGCTCCCGGGTTATAATAGCTCGCCGTAGCGTCGTCTGCTACTGCGCTGAAAGCAGCTCCTATAGCAGTGGCTTTGGCGCCCGGGAAAATCGTCAGAAACACGCCGCCGGCCTCAGTGGCCGAGGCCATCAGAGCTCCTGCCGTTAAGATAACTCCCAAGAGCACTGCCCATTTGGTGTTAGACATATACAGATGCCTCCTTTGACGTGAGAATTTAATTTATAATACACGGCACCCTTTCTAAAATCAAGCCGATCGTAGTTCGTGGCCTGTCCGCCGGATATGATGGATTGAGGCCTTTTCTTTTTCCGTGAAAGTTGTTATGCAAAGGCTGTAAGCATTATATTTTAAAACTGAAGATCTCTCTTGCAAAAAGGGAGTTGTATATAATTAAATAAACATAGGAGGAATTATGAAACATCTGTTTAAGGCAGGATTGGTTCTATGGATGTTACATATATTTTTTATGCCATTGGGGGCACAGCCCAAATATGTGATTGAGTGGATAGATACACTGGATACCGGCACAAATGATGATGCCCGCGGGATAGCGGTTGATGATAGGGGAAATGTATATGTTACAGGATTTTCCACCATTGGTGGTGCAACAACCAATAATTATCTCACAATGAAGTATGATTCATCAGGTAATATCCTCTGGGCAGATACGCTGGATAGTGGAAACGATTTTGCCCGCGGGGTAGCGGTTGATGATAGGGGAAATGTATATGTTACAGGAGAATCTTACATTAGTGGAAACTATGATTATCTGACGGTGAGGTATGATTCACTTGGGAATCTTCTCTGGGTAGACACACTGGATAACGGCGGTTATGATCGGGCCCGCGGGGTAGCGGTTGATAATAGGGGAAATGTATAAG
>DRBW01000196.1 GCA_011042705.1 Caldifarciminota bacterium | reverse complement strand
GTCCATATCGTATCGGGCGCTGCTGCCTGCACATGTGATATCGCCATGAACGGCAGAAGCATAAGCATACACATACACATCCACATCCTCGGTAGCTTCCTCATAGCTTCTCTCCCTTATTTAGTTTATGAAAGATCTCTGCGCTAATATAATACCGATACTGCCGATTTTTCAAATGAATTTCAATGTGTGGGCAGCAACCCCAGATTATCGTCGATTACCTGCGAAAAACTTGCTTTAGCTACGAGTCTCCCTTTATTAATACCATTGATGGTCCCAAAATGGGAAATAGGTTCAGAAAACAGGTCATGGGATCCAAGATGAACGAAAGTTCGCTTTCTTCCAAGGCTAAGCTGCATCTTTTATGCATATATATTGTCATCTCGTTGTTTCTCCATCTCCGTCATGAACTTTGGAGGGACGAAGCCCAGGCTTGGTTGTTAGCTTCGAACTCCGAAAATTTGAGACAACTTGTACACCAGATGCCTTATGAAGGAACCCCTGCACTCTGGCATTTTCTTCTTTATTTATTGGCAAAATTTGGTCTTCCATATTTCTCCATGCAAGTAGTACATTTCTTGATAGTATTTCTTGCTATACTCGTTTTCACGGAAAAATCGCCTTTCGGCCCTAGAATCAAAGTTTTTCTTCCCTTCACCTATTATATGCTATACGAGTATAATGTGGTTTCCAGAAACTATGGGCTTTCGGTCCTTCTTTTCTTCCTGATTGCGACATATAATGAGCAGAGATTTTCAAAGGCTATTATATATTCAATATTTGTAGCTCTGTTGGCAAACACGAATGTTCATAGCTTTGTACTTTCCCTCATCATTGGGGCTCTCTATTTCTACGAGACACTTCGCGGAAGACACAGAACCCTCCAAAACGTGGTAGCGCTGTTGCTTATCGCTGGGGGTTTAGGTGCGGCTTTCCTACAGTTATTGCCCCCTTCCGATATCTCACCAAACCTGTCTCATTGGAACTTCAATGTATCCATCGGACGATTTCTGCATGTGCTCGCCGGTTTCTCTCGTGCCTTCATCCCCTTGCCCTTAAACCCGGGTTCTTTCCTCTCCTCATTCTGGGACTTAAGGATAAGCAATAGGGTTTTCGAATATGCACTGGCTTTGTTCGGCGGCGGCCTTGTTTGCCTTACGAGCTGGACTCTGAGCAGAAGAAGATCGAGGTATCTTTATCTCCTTTCGATCCTGGCCCTCTTCGCGATTTTTTATCTAAAACACCCGGGGAATCTACGGCATTATGGTTTTTTTATTGTCCTTTACATCTTTTCGCTCTGGATTTCGACCCCAAAAATTCAGGGTTTAAAGAGAGGGGCATCCCGGCGTCGAGAAATCGGCCTGAATTTACTTTTAATCGTGTCGACCATTCAAATCATTATTTCTTTTGCAATAGCACTCCTCGAAAGCCGCTATGATTTTTCTCAGGGGAAAAATGTTGCGTATTTTTTAAAGAAGAGAGGATTGGCGAGCTCTACTACTCTCATCGTGACATATCCTTCCCCTCCCGCTCTTTCGGTTCTGCTCTATTTGCCAAAAGATTATAGAGGTTTCTTTTCGCTGGAGCTCCTTGATTTTTATAAATTTATCATCCGGAATCGAGAACTTTATGACAATTCCAGCCTTTCAAAAAGGGAGATCTTGAGAAGGCTGGAAAAGACTGCAAAAATGTCAGGAGCTTCCAGGATTCTTTTCCTCACAACACACTCAATGGAGGATTCTCTCGCAAGCGAGCTAAGACTCTTAAAGGAATTCGCTCCCGCACTGAAAGGGGAGGAGGAATATTATCTTTACTCTGTCAGGCTGCCACGGGGTTATTGAATGAGTTTCAGGTCCTCGGGCGTGTTTATGTTGACGAGCACCCCCGGGTCATCGACCTCGATCTCGATGACCGCACCTTCGTTCTCGTGTATGACGTATCGAGCTCCTTCGTCGAGGGGCGCCTTCAGGAGGTCCTCATAAAAGCGGCGGCCGAAAAGGGGTGGGTGTCCCCTTTTGCCTTCATAGGTTGGGATAAAAATCTTTTCGGGGGTAAAGGCCTTCATGAGTTTCGAATAGGTATCCGATGTCACGAGAGGATGGTCTACCGGTACCATAAAAGCCCCCTCTGATTCGTTGAATTCGCTCAGGAAGAGCTGGAAAGAGCGCAGGGGCCCGGCCTGAGGCTCGGGGTTATAGATCCAGGTCACATCGAGATCGCCGTGGGCCTCCTTTATTATGGAAGATGAGATAACGACACCTATTTTGCCTATGCCGGCTTTCTCGATAGTCTTCACGACTTGATAGAGAAAGGTATCGCCGCCAATGGGAAGAAGCGGCTTGGGACGCCCCATCCTCTTGGAGAATCCAGCTGCCAGAACGCAGGCCGTTAAACCCATCATCTCTCCTTTAAGAGGTTTACTTTGCGCGCAACGCTCATTATTGCCTTCGTGCCGCCTCCTTGGGAGACCAGGACGAGAAGCCGATCAGGATCGGTAACCCTTATTCCCGACAGGATGTCGATCTTTCCGAGAAGACTTACAGAGAGGGGAGTTGTGGGGCCGGCGATGGCCACTTTTCGAGCGTTAGTTGTGTGCTCCAGGACAAAGTCTATCGTTTTATTCACGAAGGTCGTCCCGCTTATTATGACAACATCGCAGCCGGGCAAAAGGAGGGGCTCCGCCCAGTCGGGGTAAACATGTTCGACCCGCTCGCTTCTCTCGAAAATGTAGAGTTCCCTGACGTGTCCTTTTAGCTTCTCAGCGAAGGGAGCAAAATAACCCACCATTCCCACCCTGTCATCTTCCCTGACGCCCAGGTGATCGAGGAGGTCTCCCTCGATGGCTTCGGCAGAGCCCGACAGAAAGGCATTCAGAGTCGCGACGCCGATGGCGGATAAAAGCGGATCGGGCGAGAGGGCAAGCTCCAGAACTTTTTCCGTCCCGAGGTCTCTCAGATCCTTCGCATCCCTGGGCCTGGGAGTTACCAGAACCCGCGGGGTAGCAGCCACCCCGGCCCTGCCGTCTTCGAGCTTCACGGCCGTGTAGAAAAGTCCTGCCCTTATGTCCTCTATCGGGGGGAGTTTTCCTGAACTTCTTACTTCGTTCACCAGCTCAGCCAGGATCATCGTCCCTTATGATAAAGCTCGTCCATGACCTGTCAAGTGAAGCATTCACTGTTCGAGCAGGTAATTCAACATGTCCAGATGGTCTTTGAGGAGACGGGTTATAAGGAAATTTTTCCTGACATGTTCTCTGCCCGCTTCTCCCAGTTTCCTTCTCAATTCTTCATCCTTCACCAGGTGGATGATCTTTTCTGCGAAACCCTCCTCATCGTCGGGGTCGAGCAGGTAGCCCGTCCTTCCGTCCATAACCTGAAGTGGTATTCCTCCGGCCCTCGAAGCCACAACAGGTGTGCCCTTCCAGAGGGCCTCCGTGACGCTCAGGCCAAACCCTTCTTTTGTCGATTTCTGAACGATGACCCGGGAGACACGCTGGAGCACGTTGACGAGAATGTCGTTAGTCTGGTTGATAAAAATGATATCGCCGCTCTCCAGAAACCGGCCCGCCTTCTTCTTCGCTCTCTCGTAAATCCCCTGTCCTTCGGGATCGTCGGGAGCCATGTTACCGCACATCACGAGGCGACAGTCGACCTTTTTCTTCACTTTTTTGAAAATGGAGATTACGCCCTCGGGATCCTTCCACCGGTCGTAACGGGATATCTGGGTAATAAGGGGCTTGTCAAGGGGAATTTTGAATTTTTTCAGGGTCTTCTCTATGAGAGAATTGGGGAGCTCCTTATTCTTCGCCGAAAGAGGATCTATTGCGGGGTAGATCACCCTCTGTTCAACAGGAAGGTCCTTTCTTATGTAAGTTCTGTTGGAGACTACTGCAAGGTCGTACCTGAGAATGAATTTCTTCAGGTAGTTCCAGAGGAGCTGATTGGGCTCGCTGAGGTCCACATGGCACCTCCAGACCCATGGCTGTTTCTTTTTATAGAACCTCACGAGGGGCAGGGGCTGAGGATCGTGGATGACAATGAGATCGTGGTCGATATGGGTAAAAATGGAGAAGTTCTCGTTGGTGTCCTCGTAGATCTTTTTCTTTATATCCGTGAGGTTGATGTTACTCCCCTGCAACGCGTTGTGGAATTTTTTAGTTATAGTGAAGAAATCGGGACTTCCGTGAAGGATGCGCCATCCGGCGTCTATCCCGATGTCGTTGAAAAGAGGTACCAGGGATGACAGCATTTCAGCTACTCCGCCTCCCTGATAGGTGGAATTGATATGCAGCACCCTTCGGCCGTAAAGACTCCTGGCCTTTCTGTATATCTCGCCTATAGTTTCATCTCCGACAATCTCCCTGTAGTCCTCTAAACTCCTCATGAGCTCCCCCTTTCTTCTCCCTTTACTATAATGAATCGAATGGTGAGCTGTCCACACCCTTCCCTGTAATGGAGCTCCCCATAAAGTAGAATTTGTCAGTGGAGAAAGTCAGGAGATTCGGAACTTTTGAAGGAGTCTTTCTCCCCACCATTCTGTCCATATTCGGGGTGATCCTGTTCCTCAGAACAGGTTGGGCCGTGGGAAACGCCGGCCTTTTCAATGCATTATTGATCCTCGTTGTATCGGAGTTCATCTCCCTGACGACCGCCTTCTCCCTCTCGGCCGTTTCCACAACATAGAGGGCGGCAACATAGAGCTCATGCTTCTTTTGACGTACATCCTCAAACTCAACGACGAATGGAAGTCGGCCGAGCCGAGGGTTCTGAAGGTCCTCTCAAGGGGAGAGGATAAGGAGAAGGTGGGCGATGAGATAAACGAAAAACTCTACAGGGCTCGATTTGAGGCGAAGATCGAGATTATTGATCCCCGCGAGGGCTCGATCAGAGACCTCATCGGAAGTTATTCTTCGAAGACTGACCTCGTGATCCTGGGCCTGCCCGTGCCTTCCCCCGGTACGGAAGAAATAGTGGCATCGAGAATAAGGAATCTGCTCTCGCCCCTCGGGACGGCGCTCCTCGTGAGGAGCGTCACCCAGAAAGAATTTTTCCTCGAGGAGGGCTGACTTACTCTGTCAGGACGATCCGCGCGCTTCCCATAGTCTTTCCGGCCACATCGGCTCTCAGGATGTACACCCCGTGAAGGAGCCCGAATCTCTGTGGTTCCAGGGAGAAAAGGTGTCTTCCGGTCCCGAAATGCCCACTGCTCACCTGTAAGACCTTCCTGCCCGCCACGTCGTACAGGCTCAGTTCCAGTATTCCGCCCTCGGGGAGTTCGACCGCGATCTCAAGGGGATCGCCTCGAGATACACTCACGAGGGTGGGCCGAAGGGAAAGTTTCGCCGACTTCCAATCAGCCGATAACTCCTCCGCGGCACTCGGGATGGGACCAAGCTGGCCTGAAAGCTGGACGTTCTGGCCGTAAATGTCGGCATTGCCGTTTCTGTAGTCTGACCAGACCGCTATCCACTGACCGTTCGAACAGGGGGAAACTGCCAGATAAGATTTCTCGCTCTCCAGAGCCGAGAGGTCCACGAGCGGGGGATCCCACAGGGGGATTCCGTCGGGATCAATTCTCATGCCCACTATGCGGCTGTCTATGGCATTTCCGAAATCGTAATAGGCGAAAAACACGCCGATACCCTCATCATCGGGCCGTGCGCTCAGGCCGGCGATACCATAGGGAGAAAGATCAATATAAGAACGACCGGTGTCCGACCAGAGCCTGGAACCGTCGGGAGTCAGCCTCTGTCCGTAAACGCCGTAAGCCGACTGATTGTAATTTTCCTCGACCCAGAAAACGAAGAGGCTGTTCTCTGAAGGCAGAAAGGCGAGCGACGGAGCGACCCTGTTCCTGTTGCCCATTGTTGAAACAGGGACGCCGTTCTCAGCCATCGTCAGGTTTCCCTCAGAATCCACGTGCTGAACCCTTATATCGAGGGTACTCATGCCGCAATACCAGCCTACGTAGGCGCCGCCCTCGCCGTCTTCGACCAGATCGGGCTCAACGTATATGGGGATGTCATCGCCGAGATAGAGCGGGACATCTTCGGGCCAGACGGGATTGCCTTCGGAGTCGAACTTCTGCGCGTACAGATGCTTTATGGGATTCCAGGGAACACCCGATTCTTTGAACCAGAAAAGAATCACGCAATCGCCTCTCGAAGGAATGAGATTTGGTCTCGTATAATCCTCGCCCGACTCGC
>DRBW01000042.1 GCA_011042705.1 Caldifarciminota bacterium | reverse complement strand
GTGGTCGAGAAAAAGGACAGGGTTTACATAACCATAAGGATCACAGAGGGCCCCAGGAAAACCATCACGAGCCTGGAGATCAGAGGCAACAGAAAGATCTCGTCGGAGACAATAAAGAAAATCCTGGGTCTCAAGCCTCCTTTCCCTTATGACGAGGAGGTCTTCGGGGAGAGGGAATACAGGCTCCTTTCCATTTACGCGGACAGCGGCTATCCCTATATGGAGCTTAAGAGAGAGTTCGAAGATCTCGGTGACGACTCTCTCAGGCTGATTTACCACGTCAGGGAGGGTCCCCTCGTAATAGTGTCGGGCTACAAGATCGAGGGCCTCGAAAGGGTGCGCCGTAAAATCGTCGACAGGGAGATAGTTATAAAGCCCGGGGATCCCTATAATGCCACACTTCTAATCGAATCGAAGAGGAGGATCTATTCAACTGGTCTGTTCTCGTCGGTAAGGCACGAGATAAGGGAATTGAGTCCCCAGGGCGATACCGTTCTGATCGTCTTCGTTCTCGAGGAAATAAAGCCCGGTTTTCTCAACCTCGGCCTCGGTTACCATTCTCCCACCGATCTTCAGGCAAAGTTTGCCCTGGGCCATCTTAACGTGTTTAACAACGGCCAGAGAGCCGAGTTTCACGCAAGCCTCCTGCACGACCTCAAACAATTCAGGAGAAAGAGGTTTGAAATTCACTATTCGGAGCCCTATTTTCTCGGTTTCAGGCTCGAAGCGCGGGGACTGGCTTATTATTATCAGGATGTGGACGAAGAGGTGGAAGAGGTGGGGCTCGATTTCCAGCTCAGGAAGGTCATCAGCAAGAATTTCAGGATCAATTCCTCGGTGGGTTGGACCGGGGTGCTCAAAAGCCCGGGTGAGGGGAGGATTACCATCAATTCCGCTGCGATTCAGCCCCTCTGGGACACAAGAGATAACCTGCTCGACCCAAACAGGGGACTTTTCTCGACTGTCAGGTTGGAGGGCGCCGGCTGGGTTCTCGGCGGGAGCTACGACTTCACCAGGCTGTTTCTCGATCTATCCCGCTATGTTCCCATTAAAAACGAGAAGATCATCGCCGCTTTGAGGTTCAGGGCCGGTACGGAGTCCCCCTTTGGAAGGTCCCGAATCGTTCCTTCGATCGAGCGGTTTACCCTGGGAGGCGACGGGAGCCTCAGGGGATATGACAGGAGGTCCGTGGGGCCCCCCGATCCGGAAAGGGATTTTCGCTCCGGGA
The DNA here is from genome assembly GCA_011042705.1 of Caldifarciminota bacterium. Classification (GTDB taxonomy): domain Bacteria; phylum Hydrothermota; class Hydrothermia; order B15-G9; family DRBW01; genus DRBW01. The sequence goes on along the minus strand of DRBW01000042.1, from coordinate 5,006 downwards.
CAAAACTATTGAATTTGAACCTTGAACTCAGATTCAGGGTCTGGGGGAAGAACGGATTTGTCGCCTTCACCGATGCCGGCGGGCTTTACGATCGATGGGAAGATATGGACTTTCAGAGTATTGCCCTGAGTGCGGGTGCGGGGCTGAGGCTATGGACTCCCGTGGGCCCGATCAGGTTGGATTGGGGAATTAAATTGAGAAACCGGTCCCCTGGCGACCGGGGAAGGCTTTATCTTTCCATCGGGCACATGTACTGAAAAATAAAATGGAGGCGGCGGGAATCGAACCCGCGTCCGGAGGTACAGACCCTGAAGGCCCTACATGCTTAGCCTGTCTTCATCAACCCTTCCGGCCCGACAGGCAAGGCCTCGGAAGGGGTACCCGCATGCGCTTTAACCTCTCCCCCGGCGGGCACGAGGGAGAAGCGTAGCCCCGTTCTATGACGTCCTGAGAAGAAGCACGGGGCAAGCTTCTTCCCGGACGAGCTGCCGTCAATTAGGCAGCTAACGCGTAGTTTGTGTTGGCAATTATTTGTTGCCGTTTTTTACGAGGTACGGAACCTCGGCATGCGCCTTCAGAATCCTTATACCCCCGTCGAATCCATACGCCCCCATTTTCAATTAGCCGCATTATTAATACTCCAGCAGAACTCCGTTGTCAAGGTCTTTCGTGTTGGAGGAAATTCGATAGCGTTCTCATACCCCCTTGTAAAAATTCCTGGCTGGGTTTAAATAAAACAGCTATGCCGACCAGAAAAATTATTGTAAAGGGCGCGAGAGTCCATAACCTCAAAAACATCGATGTGGACATACCCCGGGATAAGTTCGTCGTGATAACAGGGCTTTCGGGGTCGGGCAAGTCTTCCCTGGCCTTCGATACCCTTTACGCTGAGGGCCAGAGGAGGTATGTTGAATCGCTTTCAGCCTATGCCAGGCAATTTCTGGGGTTGATGGAGAAACCCGATGTGGATTACATACTCGGACTCTCGCCCGCTATCGCCATTGAACCGAGAAAAGCATCGAGAAATCCGAGGTCCACCGTCGCCACGACGACGGAGATCTACGATTACCTCAGGCTTCTTTTCGCCAGGATAGGGATTCCCCACTGCCCCAATTGCGGGATACCCCTCAAGTCTATGACCGTCGACGAGATCGTCGATCGAATCCTGGAATATCCCGAGGGGACACGGGTTCAAATACTCGCGCCCGTGGTGAGGGGGAGGAAGGGCGAATACAGGGAGCTCTTTTCCCGCATTGCTAAAAAGGGGTACGTGAGGGTGCGGGTGGACGGGGAGATTTATGATGTCGAAGAGGTCCCGACCCTCGAGAGGTACAGGATACACACAATAGAGATCGTCGTCGACAGGATCGTTGTCAAAGAAAACGTCAGGGGCAGGATCGCCGAGGCTGTCGAACAGGCCTTCAAGGAGGCCGAAGGACATGTCGTCGTTCTGGCCGACGGCGAGGAGAGGGTCTTTTCCGAGAAACTGACCTGCCCGAAGTGCGGTTTTTCCATGCCGGAGCTCGAGCCGCGGCTATTCTCGTTCAATTCACCCTATGGTGCCTGTGAATATTGTTCGGGGCTCGGGGTTAAGATCGAGATCGATCCCGATCTGCTCATCACCAATGAGGAGCTTTCTATCCTTGAGGGCGCGATCAAGCCCTGGGGAGCGCCCAATCCATTTCTCGAACCCAAACTCGAGAGGCTCGCCAGGATCTACGGTGTGGATCTCGACACACCCTGGAAAGACCTCCCGCAGGTCTTTAAAAACGTCATCCTCTACGGAGTGGAAGATCCTTCCCGTTTCAGCCACGACAATCCTGAGGCGCCTGGCGACCACTATTTCTACGAAGGCGTCATCCCATATCTGTGGAGGCGATACAAATACACCGAATCGGATTGGGTCAAGCGGGAAATAGAGAGCTTTATGGTTAACAAGGTATGCCCGGTGTGCGGGGGCGCGAGGCTCAAGAGGGAAGCTCTTGCCGTTAAGATCAGGGACAAATCCATATGGGATATCGTGAGGATGACCGTCAAGGAAGCCCACGAATTTTTTGCGAATTTTAAGCCGACGAAGAGGGAATATTTGATCGCCAAGCAGATTCTCAAGGAGATAACGGCGCGGCTCGCTTTCCTCCTCAACGTGGGGCTCGATTACCTCACTCTGGACAGGACTTCGGAGACCCTGTCCGCAGGTGAGAGCCAGAGAGTGAGGCTCGCGACCCAGATAGGCTCGGGGCTCACCGGTGTCCTTTACGTGCTCGACGAGCCCACCATAGGCCTGCACCCAAGGGATACGGGCAGGCTCATCGACACCCTTCTCAAGCTGAGGAACCTCGGCAACACCGTGGTTGTGGTGGAGCACGACCGCCAGACGATAGAGAAGGCCGACTGGATTATCGATCTCGGGCCGGGCGCCGGGGAGGACGGCGGCTATGTTGTGGCGACGGGTAAGCCGGCCGATATTATGGCGAACGTGAAATCCCTTACCGGGAGGTATCTGTCTGGAAAGCTCGACATTCCCATTCCCGGGAAGCGGAAAAAGCCGGGAAACAAATGGCTCATCTTGAAAGGGGTGAGGACCAATAACCTGAAGAACCTGGAGGTCAGGATTCCACTGGGGCTTTTTGTGGTCGTGACCGGGGTTTCCGGTTCCGGCAAGTCGTCCCTCGTCGAGGATACCCTTTACAGGGCTCTCATGAGGCATTTTTACGGGTCCCGCGAGCCTGCTGGCGACTTCGACGAGATCCTGGGCCTCGAGCACATCGACAAGGTGATCAACATCGACCAGTCCCCCATAGGCCGATCCCCCCGGTCCAACCCCGCCACTTACACGGGGGTGTTCACCCCCATTCGGGAGCTCTTCGCCACTCTGAAGGAGGCCAGGATGAGGGGATACGCCCCGGGCAGGTTCTCATTTAACGTGAAGGGCGGAAGGTGCGAGGCCTGTCGCGGTGAGGGTTACATAAAGATAGAGATGCAATTTCTGCCCGACGTCTACATTCCGTGTGAGGTCTGTAAGGGGAAGAGGTATAACCGGGAAACTCTGGAAGTGAAGTACAAGGGGAAGTCCATCGCCGATGTACTGGAGATGTCTGTCAAGGAGGCCTACGAGCTTTTTAAAAACATCCCTCCCATAGAGCGCAAGCTGAAGCTTTTACTCGATGTGGGCCTTGGATACATAAAGCTCGGCCAGCCTGCGCCAACCCTTTCGGGCGGAGAGGCCCAGAGGGTGAAGCTCGCCAAGGAATTGTCCAAAGTGGCGACGGGCAAAACACTTTACATACTCGATGAACCCACCACGGGCCTTCATTTTGAAGATGTCAAGAAGCTCATCGATGTGCTCAGGAAGCTCGTAGACAAGGGGAACACGGTGCTGATAATCGAGCACAACATAGACATTATCAAGTCTGCCGACTGGATAATAGACCTGGGACCGGAAGGTGGCGACGAGGGGGGATACATAGTCGGAGAAGGGCCTCCTGAGAAAATTGCTGCCATTCCCGAATCGTATACAGGCAGATACCTCAGAGCAGAACTTGAACGCATGCAGAAAAAAGCCGCCTCGGGGTGAAGCTGGGGAGTGTAATGTGAGCTTTTCAGTCGATTTGTTTCCCCTCTGCTTCCTCTATGATGGATTTTGCCTCATCGTAAAAGTCAGGGGGTACCAGGATTTTGATCTCTCCGATGCCGTTTACAGTGATCCCGTAAAGCTTTCCGATAGCTTCGTACTTTAGCTCTACCGGGATACCTTCCGATTCCAGCCGGCCTTTTATTATGACTGCTTTTTCCATGCCGTGCACAACGTGCACGGTGAGCCACTTTTCTTCCATCGCTACTAATATACTGTGTTGGGGTCGGGTCGTGCAACCTGCACGACCCGACCCCAACGAACTTCTTGATTCCGAATATGATAGAAGAATTTTATATGTGCGCATGGATTTCTGCGTCCTATTTGAGACAGTAAAATTTATTGCATTTGCTGTTCTTTAATAGATGCAAACCTGGATGCTACTTTACTATGGATTTTCCTGCGGTGACAAGTTTTATGTACTCTAAGAAGTCGTTATAAGCTCTACTTTCACGATGCTCTTTTTCCAATTTGAAGCTCGTCTGGAAACGGTCGACCGATGTACGCCGAGGTGTTTTCCTATTTCTGTATGTGTATAACCCCATTTGTAGACGGCCTCTATTATGCCTCTCTCAATGACTTTTCTGAAAATCTGATTCAGAGTCGGCCTTTTTTCTCTCGTTTCAAAGGCAAGTTGTTTATGAAATTGTTGCAGTTTATCGATTCCCCAGTTATAGCCATCGCCATTTTCTTTGTTGCGCTTCAGATATTCCAGGTAACTTTCCAATCCTTTAAGGACAAAAGCTTTAAAGTGTTCCCGGGCCCTTAACTTGTGTTCGGAAAAGAACTTCAGGAGGAGATCAGCGCGAAGAAAAGGAGGAGGTTCCTCCAGTCCTATTGTAGCTCTGTAAGATGACCACATCCATTCCTGAGGTTTTTGAACGAACTGGGCCCGGACCGGATTCAGCACTATGTACCTTGTCAACTCAAGGAGGTAGCTTTGCTCGGTAACAAGAAGGGAACGAAATCTTTCTTGCAGGAGAGTACCCACCCGGCCGTGGCGCCTGTTAAACTTACGGCAATAGACAGAATTTAGAAGGTGCATGCCCTTTGAGAGGTTCGCCAGAGGAGTTTCGATCAGGAGATGGTAATGGTTGTTCATGAGGCAGTAGGAGTAAATTATCCATTTGTGTTTTTGCACAGTGTAATCGAGGATATCGAAAAATCGGAGTCTGTCGCGGTCGTCTTTGAATATATCTTCCCTGTTTGTGCCTCTGGAGATAACGTGGTAAACCCCTCCCTCGAGCTGGATACGTAATTTTCTTGCCATCGATAACCACCCCCATATTTTGTGATGGCAGGACCAAATATATTGTAAATGCGACGGAAGTTCAAGGAATTGAGACAGACATTTAGTACCTGTTGCACGCAGGGT
>DRBW01000040.1 GCA_011042705.1 Caldifarciminota bacterium | reverse complement strand
TTGCAGGGAAATTACCTCGACGCAGCAGGATTCCCACACATCCCGAAGAGAGAGGTTACGTTGGATTTTATTTTTATTCCCGGCAAATCTGCCCTTTCTCCCGCTGCGTGCAGTGCTTTTTTAGCGAGTTTCACTGAAGACAGATATCCGATCAGGAGAATTTCGAAAACGTGAGTCACTCATTCAAACGGCCAGGAAGCTCGGGATTCTGGCTTATTGCGAATATTTTAGCTCGACAGTGTCGGGATTGCTCCCGCGGCATATCGCGGTTCTATCATCGTGGGCATCAAGACCTATCGGGCGGGTTTCGCGTTATGCTCGGCCTAAAGTCGGACCGGGAAATGCGCTTGAGATTCAGGTTACCTGGCAGAAATTCCTGGAGCTTCGGGTATTGATCAGTTCGATCGGTGCAGTTCAGCCTTCGTTCAGTTGACAGCAGCTAAAGTCCAAAATATAATTGACTTCGAAGTGGAGACGAGGAGGTGAGATGCGCTCTGTTGCTCTATTCATAGCTGGTTTGTTGTTTGTTAGAGGCGTATCGACGGGACAGCAGATACCAAAGGAGATCCTGGAGAAGCTCAAAACAGAGAAATTACAGACTCCGCAGGTGATCGACACGGCAGGCCTCAAGAAGAAAGTTGAGAAAGCCAGGAAGGCGGCCCTCGCAGAGACGAAAGCCCGTTCGGTTATAGAAAAATCCATCGGCGGTGGGCTCTCTCAGTTCGGATACGACATCTTCCCGAGCATGCCCATTGCCCTGACCTTTCAGAACGTTCCCGTCAGTCCCGATTACGTCGTGGGGCCTTCCGACAATCTCGTGATATATATCTGGGGAAATATAAATCAGCAGCTCAGCCTCACAGTGGACAGGGACGGCAAGATAGTGCTTCCCGAAGCGGGGGTTCTCTATGTATGGGGCAAGAAGTTCTCAGAGGTCAAGAGACTGATAATAGAATCGCTCAAGTCCCATTATTCGGGAATATCGGTGGAAGTCAGCCTCGGTGCCCTCAGGACCTTTCCCGTTTACCTTATGGGGGAGGTGGTCAACCCCGGAATCTACAAAATAACTCCCCTCATCAATCCCCTTCAGGCCCTCACTCTGGCGGGTGGCGTCAGAAAGACGGGCTCTCTGAGAAAAATTAAGATCATCAAATCTACCGGCGGCAAGGTTACGCTTGACCTCTATAAGCTTCTTGTGGAGGGGAAAGAACTCCCCGATGTGGTTCTTGAGGGCGGAGACATAATTTTCGTGCCCCCCATCGGAAACGTCGCTGGCATCGCGGGAGCTGTTAAGAGGCCAGCCATCTATGAATTGAAAGACGGGGAAAGCCTTTACGATCTCATAGAGCTCGCCGGAGGGCTTCTGCCGACTGCCTTTATATATCGTGTGCAGGTCGATAGGGTGGTGAGAGGGGAGCGCAGATCTGTCATGGATGTGGAGTTCAGGGATCTGGAGGAATTCAGGAGCAAGGGGAGCAAATTTATCGTTGAGAACGGCGATCTCGTCTCCATCTCGACGATCCTTCCCGGCAGGTGGAACTTCGTTACGATCCGTGGGAATGTTTATAAACCCGGAGATTATGAGCTGAAAGAGGGGTGGAGGGTGCTCGATCTCATCAACGCTGCTCTGGGAGTGAAAAAAGGCACTTTTCTGGAAAACGCGGAGATATACAGATATCTCGGCAAGGGCAGGAGGGAGCTTCTCACCTTCAATCTGAGAAAACTTCTGGAGGGCGATAGCACCCAGAATATCGAGCTGGAACAATGGGACATCGTCAGAATTTACTCGGAAGACGAGGTGCTGCCGAAAGATTCGGTCAGGGTGGTCGGAGCGGTGAGAAAGCCGGGACTCTACCCCCTTCTCGAAAATATGAAGATAAAGGATCTGTTGTTCGTGGCCGGCAATCTCCTTCCCGAAGCTGACTCTTCTAAAGGAGAACTTTTCAGGATGGTAAGCCGGGACAGCTTCGACATAATCAGGCTGGACTTCAGGGACAGCCTTGCTCTCAACATGAGCCTGAAGAGAAATGACGTGCTCAGCGTGAAATTTGTGCCGGCCTATTTTGACAGGGCCCGGGTTTACGTGGGCGGGAGCGTGCGGTTTCCCGGGTGGTATTACATAACAAAGGGACAGACTTTCGGGGACGTAATAAGAAGAGCCGGCGGATTTAAGAACTCCGCTTTCCCCGAGGGGATAGTCCTTATAAGGAAGTCGATAGGGCAGATGGAGAAAAGCGGAACGGAGAGGTTTAATACTTACCTCAGGGCTTCAATGATGCAGGCTTCCATGCCCTATGCTTCCGGTACATCCTCCGGACAGGGGGGCTACGATCTGACGACCTATTTTCAGTTTCAGAAGCAGATCGTGAGTGACCTGACGAAACTTTTCCAGCCCGGGAGGATCTTCGTCGATTTTTCCGATACCTCCAACTGGGTGCTGGAACTCCAGGACGGCGATAGCATATACGTGCCTGACAGGCCCCACAGCGTTCAGGTGCTCGGTGCCGTCAGGAATCCCGGAGCCGTCATGTACGAAGAAGGTAAGGGAGCTATGTATTACGTCAACTGCGTCGGCGGTTTTTCCGAGGATGCCGATAAAAAGGCCCTTTATGTCATCGGCGCATCGGGAATCGTGCGTTCGTCCAGGGGGAAAATTCGCGAGGGCGATACCATAGTGGTTCCTCCGAAGCTGAAGACGCCCAGGAGGCTGATCATTAGGGATGTCACGACGATACTTTCCCAGATGGCGATAATAATAGTTTCCCTCTATCAGCTCGTTAAATAAGATGGAAAAAGGCTTTGAGGCAGGGACTTTTGATCCCAGAGACATATTGAAGGTTTTCGCCAGATACAGAGCCTGGTGGTTGTACCCCACTCTTCTGCTCGGCCTCCTCGCTCTCGTTATAAGCTTTTTGACTCCAAATAGCTACAAGGCCACGCTCACAGCCCTTCCCCCCGAGGTTGCCGGCGCCGGACTTTTCGGAAGCGGAGGCCCGTCTCTTTTGACCAAAGGTATCCCCAGCAACGCCCTTCAGGCCATTGCCATATTGAAGAGCAGGGAGATAAAGGAAAAGGCGATCGATCGCTTCAGGCTCGATACCCTGTACGGTGTTACGTCGAGAGAGAAGGCTCTGAGGAAATTTTCCCGTGACCTGAGGATATTCTACGATCAGAATGGGGGGGTGATTAAAGTCGAAGTCGTTTCAAAGGATCCCGAGCTTGCAGCCCGCGTCGCGAACTTCGTTGTCGATCAGGCCGAGGAGATAAACGAGAGGCTTCAGGTCTTTCTCAGGAAGCCGATGCTCAGGGTGGTGGACAAGGCCATCCCACCCGACCGGAAGTACCGCCCGCGGAGAGGAGTGAACACGGCAGCGGGCCTTGTGGTCGGCTTTTTCCTCGGGCTTCTCCTTGTAATCGTCAGACACAGTTTTGATGACAGGCTTTACGATGCCCGTTCTGCCGGGAGAGCACTTCCCGATGTTGAGATTTTCTCGGTGGTTCCGCGTTTGAAAGGGGTTGACCCTCTCAGGACGCCGGATGATGCTTTTCCTCCCGTGGGCCTTTTGCCGTTTCTTGAAAAGGTCGCTGAAGCGGGCAGGGGGCTTTTTGCCTTCACCGGGCCGCGGGGCAAAGAGGGAAAGACTTTTCTGGCTCTGTGCGCCGGTCGATATCTCGCCAGAAATTACGAGGTTCTCCTTATAGATGCCAATCCGACCTCGAGAGGCATAACTGCCCTGACTGGACTCAGAGGAAGCCGGGGTCTCTCCGATATGGGCGGCGCCGAGAGCCTCAAGGAGCTGATCGCCGTTCCCGAAGGCTTTTCCTTCAGAGTTCTGCCGGCGGGACAGGGCGAGAAAGTAGATTATTCGGGGCTCGCCTCGGCCATCGAGCACTTTACGACGCAGTTCGAGTTTGTTCTTCTGGAACTCCCGGGCATGCTCGTGCCGGGGTTTCCGGTCGAGATGCTGAAAATTCCCGGAGACATACTACTCGTCCTGCGATATTCCAGGTCGAAGCTGTCGGACCTTCGCGAGATTGGCCTTCTGTTCGGCGGCTTCAGGGATAGGTTCAGGCTGGTTCTCGATGACTATGACGAAAAAATTCATTCTCTCTGATTCGAATTCTTTGCTTGCCAGTTCGGTTCCAGGGTGGGAAAGGAAGTGGAGAAAAAAAGCTTTTTAAGAGGCGTTACCTGGGCCTTTTTGGGGAATGCCCTCAGTTTCCTGTTCTCTTTTGCGGGCAGCGTCATTATAGCAAGAACACTTGGTCCTGAGGGCAAAGGGCTCTATTCCCTTTTGATACTCCTGCCTTCGAGCGTTTTCATTATCGGAAAGCTCGGTATCCCCGATGCAATAGTCTATTTCTTCGGGGGAAAGAAATTATCGGCCTCCAGGGCTTACAGGACCTCGGTGAGGGTGTACTTCATCCTTCTGCTTTTTTCCATGGTACTGTATGGCGCATCGGTTTTTATCCTGAAAAAAAGCCTTTTCCGGGATGTGGGATCCTCCCTTATCATCCTGGCGGCTCTTCTCGTTCCAGTTGAGCTTTTCAGGAAACAGTTTTCTGCCTTCCTCAAGGCGGAGCTCCGCATGAAGGACATCTCCATGATACAGGTCGGGATAGCCATTCTCTTTGTATTTCTCCTGCTTCCGCTAGCTTTCAGCCCGAAACCTAATGTGGGCTGGGCCCTCGGCTCGAGGATCTTAGCCAATTTCGCGGGAAGCCTCTGGGTTTTCTTTCTGGTGAGGGGTCTCATTCGAAAGACACAGGTCGAATCCGGTCCGGAGGAGAACAGAAACTGGGTGCGGACTTTTCTCGGTTACGGCACCGTGAATCAGATTGGCATATTGCTTCTGTTCTTCATCCTGAAAGCCGATCAGTTTATGATAAAATACTTTTTAGGGAGCAGGGATCTGGGTTTTTACACGGTCAGTGTAGGGCTTGCCCAGAACATATGGCTCGTTTCAGCATCGGTTTCGGCCGTCTTGCTTCCCACTTTAAGCCGTCTTTATGGACAGGAGAAAGCCAGGGTTGCATCGCGCGTCCTGAGGACCACGATGCTCGCGGTTCTGCCCCTGAGTCTCTTGCTCCTTTTGTTCGCCTCGCCGATTATCAGGTTTTTCTATTCCCAGAGGTTTTCTCCCTCCATAGTGCCTTTCAGGATACTCATGGTGGCCACTTATGTTTTCACATTCAGAAACCTGCTCGACGAGTACTTCCGCAGCATGGGGCTCCTTAAGGTGAACATTTTGACCCATGGAACGGCTCTGGCTCTTAATATCCTTCTTAACCTTTTCTGGATACCTGCCTATGGAATCAGGGGCGCCGCCCTTGCGTCGCTGGTTTCCTACAGCCTGGATGCGGTGATGGGAGGTTTTTTCTTCCTGAAAAGCGGGGGTCTCAGGGCGGGAGAGGTTTTCGGATTTAACGGAAAAGACCTCGCCCTGCTTTTGAACGGCGTTTTTCGTCGGGGAGGTGCCACTTGAGGCTCCTTCTTCTCTTCACTTATGGGGTGACCCTGGAAACCTGGGTCAGGAAAGGCCTCCTGGAGAGGGAAAAGAGGATTTACGAGGAACTGCTTGCCTCGGGGCATGTAGAAGAGATATTCTGGCTCACCTACGGCTCTGAGGATCGGACCTTTGCCAAGGAACTCGATAAAAGGATCAAAGTGGTTCCGAAACCGTCCATTTTCAAGGGAAAGCTCTGTACCTTTCTCTACTCGCTCCTCATGCCCCTTGTGAGGGCCCGCCATTTCAAAGAAGCCGATGTGATAAAGACAAACCAGATGAAAGGCAGCTGGACGGGTGTTCTCGCATCTTTTCTATATGGTAAACCCCTATATGTCAGGACAGGCTACACCTGGAGCATATTCTCGAGGAAAATGGGGAAAAAGTCCTTTCTTGAAAAGATCTCTCCCTTTATCGAATGGCTCGCTTATAGATTTGCGAGGAGAGCATCTGTAACGAGTGTTGCTGATAGGACCTATGTTATCAAGAAGTATGGCATTTCAGAAAGTAAAGTCAAGTGGATACCAAACTACGTGGATACATCGATTTTTAAGCCCTTGAGGAGCGACAGATACCCCGACAGAATCGTTTTTGTCGGCAGGATGACTTATCAAAAAAACCTCTTTTCTCTGTTCGATGCTCTCTCCGGGACGCCGTACTCACTCGATCTTTTCGGAACCGGCGAGCTCGAGGATGAGCTCAGGAACTACGCGCTGGAGATCGGGGCCAGAG
>DRBW01000087.1 GCA_011042705.1 Caldifarciminota bacterium | reverse complement strand
GTCAAATTCCAGCGAATCACAGTTGACGAGGAGAACGGATACCTCCTGCCCGCCACTGATTCGGGATCTCGATATCCTTCCCGAGGTTTCCTCGAGATAAAGCCCTATTATTCCGCTCGCGGCTATCTGGCAGCCAGATAGTTCTATCCTGGACCCCGATGAACGGACGCCGTAGGTGAGCGAGTTCTTTACGGTCGATTTCCTGATAGTAGCAGAGGCATCGGTGAGGTCGAGCCCCTTTGTCGCGCCATCGATGAGGACGTTTTCGAGGAAGACCTGTCCTCCCTCGACGCGGATTCCTTTCCAGTTTACGTCTTTATCCTCGTTCCTGAAGATGATCCTCTTTTCGGGAGTTCCTGTCGCTATCAGCTTTCCCCTGACGATAATCGATGAGTTTTGGTCAGCGATGATCTCGGCTCCCGACAATATTTTCATCGTGAATCCATCGGGGATTATGAAATCGCCTTCGATCCTCACTCTCCCGGAGAGAACCGAATCTCTCTCTGTCAGTCGGGGCACCGCCGGCCCGGGCATCGGGACCAGTGTGTCGGCCAGGGTCACCGTTCCCTTTCTTCCCGAACTATTGGTGAAAAGAAGCTTTACCCGGAGTGAACTTCCTTCAGCTTCGGTCGCTACAAAGGGATAAAGAGGCTTCAATGAGCTTTCCAGCAGCCTTCCCGCTTCTGACCACCCTCGGTCCCATACGCGGTAGAAGATATTGCCCTTTTCTTCCCTTATTCCACACCATGCTACAAGCGGCCAGGAGATCACTGGTGTCAGCGCGGTATAGCCGTCATGGCTGAGCCTCTCAGGATCTGTCCATTTTTCGCCGATCAGGACGGTAGAATAGATTTCCCCTTCCCTTTCGTAAACGCAGATGACGGAATCGCCCCTCACAGTGATGGCCGGGTTTCTCGATCCCCGTGGTGATATGGACACGGGCGTTTCCCAGGTGTTGCTATTCCTCGTGACATAAAAAACGCTGTTCGCCCTGGACCCGAAGGGCTTCACATAGGCGATGTGAGGTCTGCCCTCATCATCGAAATCCAGGGAAACGGGCGTGAGACTGCAGCTTATGTTGCTGTTCTGGCTTGCGTTATCCACTTCTTCCAGCGTTGTCTGTTCCGGATGCTGAAGATCGGTGACCAGGTAGAGGAGCCTCCAGTACGAATAGGTCTCGTTTCGGACGGAAAAGGCCACGGAAAGGGATCTTCCTCCTCTCAAGCGGATTGCGGGAGGGGAAATGGTCTCGCCGTCGGGGCTTCTGTAAAGGAGGATCGCGTTTTGAGGTCCGTCTTCGTCCACGACGGTATAGAGAAGTTCATCCCCACCGATGCGATTTTCCACCCATAAAACTCCGACTTTGCCGGATATATAAGGGAATAGACAGGGATAATTTCCCTTTCCGATGATCCATGTGTTCTCCGTCTCGGCATTTCCCCCGATTTTTTCGAGGACCACCACATCGCCCGCCCTGTAAGTGATGTATTCGCTGTTGCCCCTTTTCAGGAACTTCGGCCCGTTCGGATATGCGGTGGCAGCGGAATCTGTCAGAAGTTCGGGGGCTATAAAGTGTCCCACGTCAGACGAGATTCCCGCCGGAAACTCATAGAAAGCAGTTCCCTCTTCGGTGGACGATATTTTGAAGGTGTGTATCGGTCCCGCAGGGTTTTCCTCCCAGTAAATCAGGTAGTCGAGGAGGGGATTCGTGCCCACCAGGAGAAGCTTCTTTCTCTCTCCGCTGTGTTGAGGGCCGAGGGGAACGGTGCCCGTATCAAGGTAAGTGCTGTAGCGCCTCAAGAACAGGGAATAGCTCTCGGAATTGACCAGCCAGTAATTTTCTCTCTCGGTGAGTTCATAGGGTTCTGTCCCGTTCTCCTCCGGGTAAAAGAGCACCAGAAGTTCTGCACTGTCAGAAGGTTGTGCTGTTTTAACATTGAGATATCTGAAACTGGTGTCTATCGGGGTGGTTTCCAGTGAGGAGTGTAAAGGCCTATCGCTGATCCACTGGCTGAAGAGGCCAGCATCGCCGTCCCTGAAAATGAGCCTGTTGCCAAGGGCACTGATCTGTCCGTAAGTATGGAAGAGCCAGGAATAAGTATGGGGCCCCGATGAAGATTTCACAAAATCTCTCAGAAGTACGAGACGAGGATCCTTGAGAAGAACCACTTCCCTTGTGAATCTGGAAAGCAGGGGCTGGGCACCCGGTTCCGTGATATAACTGGACTCCGCGCGGGCGACGGTGTACCCGTACTCGGGCTCAGCGATAAAGGAGATAATCCTGCCCAGATCGGCAGAAACGCTGGAATAATCAAAAAATTGCCCCAGGGTGTCGTCGATGAGCAGGGTGTTGTGATAATCGGTTTCCCAGAACCCGTAAGGGTTGTCAATCTCACCGATGATCCAGCGGTTCCTGTATCCGATAGCGATGGAATTGTTGTCGGCGTGGGAGTGCCTGTAGCCATTGTCCCTGGAGACGAGTCCGACGATCACGTCGTCGGCGTCCCAACCGCTCCTCAAGACACTCCATCCCACAACGGGAAATATGTCCCCGAGGGGATATCCGGCACTCTCGGGGTCGAGCACCGATAGATTTTTATCCATCCAGAGGAATCCGCTGTAAAAGATGTAATCGCCCCCGAAGCCCAGGTTGTGATCGTAGGTGTAGTTCCTGTTTTCTTTCAGGAACCACTGATAAACAGGGTCACCGTAGACCCTGCTGAACAGGAACATCTCGTCGAGGTCCATCTCCGACGTGGCATCTCCGAAGGGGAGGAATCCATATCCTCCGGGGAGCAGGCTGAAAACGCGCCATTTGCCGTAATTTCTCAGGTCAGGGAATATATCGATCCCCGAATGTCTTTTCAGGACCTCTGCATATGCCGAGAGATGGACCATCGCGTAATCGGAATAGAATTGATTCTCCCTCGAGTCTCCGTGCTCGCGGTTGAAACTCTCGATCGGGTCGTCGAGATAGTCCCGAACCAGATTATAGGCCTCGGTCCACTCGTCCTGAAGGAAGAACTGATAGCCCTCGATCGCTGGTATGGAAAGGCCGAGGCCTGAGGCGCACACGAGGGGCATGTTCCAGTTAACGGGCCTGTCGCCGAGAACTCCGTCTTTTATGCCCAGATATAGCTGCTGGATTCCGTGGACCAGGAGGCCGTTTTCTATGCTCATTCTGGAAAAGTCGTCAAGATAGTCATATATCAGGTCGTAAGCCAGGGCGGTGTTGTAAGCAACGTGGGCGACCCCGATGGCTCCGTAAAGGGTTATGGGAGAATTTATATAGGCGTCCCATTGAAGCCAGTTACCAGATGACAGGAGCACCGGTTTCAGCCTCGATGCATAAGTTGTGTCGCCTTCGACCGCATATGCGAGCGAGAGGTACTGCAGAAACTGCGGATAGTAGGTCTGCGAGAAAATTCCGTGCCAGCTCGGGGGCATTTCGTCGAAGGGATAAGCCCAGTTAAGGGTATCGAAGGAGAGGGTGTCATGATGCAGATAATAGTTTGCCCTGGAGATTATTGTGTCCCAGAGTTCGGCGTAGCTGACCCCTATCGTTCCGGGGTCGTGATCAAAGCGGCGATTTCGCAGTTCCTCCAGAAACTGGCGGTCGAAGAGAATTCGGGGATGAGTTTCGTCGGGAGGAGTTCTGAGAATGAAATCGTCGAAGAGAACCTCTCCGTTGTCCTGGGGCTCTGCAGTGCCTATCTTGATATACCCCGGAGGGTCCTGGGAGAGGGGAGTGAAAGTTCCCATCAGTTCCCCGTCGATGTAAAGATATATCCCCTCTCCTCGCTTTCTGTAAACCTGAAAACGGTACCAGTTCTGAGGGTGAATCAGGGTGTCGCTGTACAGGGGCTTCGTGAGAGTGTGGAATCCATCAGCGTCTCTCACTATCACGTATATACGCGACTGGTCAAATGGAGCCAGAGCGATTTGAATATCGCTGGCAAGGCCGTTTCTCTCAGGTCTGTAGATCCAGAACCAGGTTAGAGGGACGTGCCCTATCGGGATGTCTATGTAGAATTCGATCAGGTAATCGTTATCCCCGAGAGGGGGCAATAATCTCACGGATAAGGCTATTCCGCCCGTGTCTTCGTCTCTGACCCGCAGGCTATATGCCCCATGAGTTTGCCGCCGCATGCAATAGGGATCTGAGGGGGAGTAGGGAGGATCGATTTCAAGGGAGACGCTGGCGTTCCCCGAGGTGAAGATCTGCCAGGGCAGAAGACTTCCCTCTTCGAAATTGTCCCAGAAGAAAATAGTGCTCCTCAGAAAACCTGCTGTCAGTAAAATAAATGTAAAGATCCACTTTACACGGGCTATCGGCATTCCTCCTTCTGGAAAATTCACAGTAAATAGAGTCCTGTGACCGCATTATATATATCGGACGGCGGTGAAACAATCAAGGAAGAATTTCAGGGACGGCTGGGCTGTGTCTGATCCCGGAATATAGAGGGAATGCCAGCCGCTTTCCGGGTGAGATATAAACTTGACCTCCTGAGTCTTTTCAACTTATAATCCTAAATCGGTGAGTTTACTTCTTGAAAATCTGCGGATAGTGGTAGATCCCGGCCACGGTGGGGATGAGCTCGGCGCCGTTGGCCCGACGGGATTACAGGAAAAAGCGGTCAATCTCCAGGTAGCCTACCTTCTGAAGGGGCTCTTTGAGGAAGAAGGGGCTTTTGTATATTTAACGCGCGAGGGGGATTTTTCCGTCCTGCTCCTTGATAGGGTGAGAGCAGCCACTGAGAGGGAGGCTGACCTCTTCCTCTCGATACATCACAACTCCAGCTCAGAAAGGAGGGAAGATATTAACAGAGTTGAGGTATATTATCCTCCCGTGCCCTTCACTTCGGCGAGGGACCTTGCCCTGTATATCGGCGAGAACATCGCTCGCGAGAAGGGGATCGGCTTTGAGGCCCCTCTTCCGGCTCGTTACAGGGTTTTGCGAGATAACGTGCCTTTATCCCTCCTCGTCGAGCCTTCTTACATATCAAATCCCGAGGAGGAGAGAAAGCTGAGAGACCCGGAATACCTCAGAAGGGAGGCACTTGCCATTTTTTCTGCTGTCAGGTCCTTCTTCGAAAAGGGAAGGCCTGAGGTACTGAATTTCAGCCTCAAGGACTGGAAGATCCGCGCTCAAATCGAGAATAAGGGAAGCTCGAGGGTGGATGAAAACTCCATAGAGGTGCTTTTGAACGGGGAGCTTCTGCCTTTTTGCTATGAAGAAGGTGCTCTGACTGCCTGGCTGCCCGAGAGAATGCCTCAGGGCAGGCATATCGTCGAGATAAGGGCGATGAACCTCGAGGGTCACCGCTCAGATCCTTTCAGGTACTCCTTCACCGTCAAAAGGCCAGCGGAGTCCATCAACGTCTCCATCGAACCGAGTGCGGGATGGCCGCTTTTGCTGGTAAACGTTAGATTCCTTGACAGGTACGGAGCCCCGCTTTTTAAAGGGGAAAGGGTAACCGTGAAACCTGAGGATTGCCGCATCCTGGAAATGACTGAGAGGACCGACGCCAGCGGAGCGATATCCCTTGTCGTGAAACTGGAAAAAGACGCCGGGGCCCTTAATCTTTTCGCCAGAGACTTTTCGTCGTCGATCTTTCTGAAAAATATGTCGAGGACGAAGATTATCAGCGGTCGAATTCTCGACAGGACTACGGGGAAGGGACTGAGCGGCGCAGTTGTGAGGTACGGAGGTCAGACCACGGTGAGCCGTTTTGGCGGTTTTTTCTATTTCCCCGCCGCTGAAGAGGGAGCGGATATCAGGGTTCACAAAAATGGATATGAGCCCTACAGCGGAGCGCTTTCGGAGGATACATTGGAGATCGGCCTTTCTCCTCTTTTCGAGGGCCTCCTGATCGGCAAAAAGATCGTGATCGAGGCCGAAAAGGGACATGGGCACGGAGACTTTGCACTGAAGACCGGCAAGTTGTTCGCCGACGATCTGAGGCTCGGCGGCGCTTATCCCGTGATAAGGGATATGCCGGAAGGAGAGGGGCTCGAAAACAGGCTTTTCCGCCATATGGACTTGAGGCCCGACTATACGCTTATCCTGAGAGAATCGCGGGGATTTTTCATCGGCTATTATGAGCTTCACGAAGAGAGCAGGGATTTCGCCAGGAGGATTCAGAAGTTGCTTGGCAAATTGGGGTTTCCTGTTCCCGAGCCCGTACCCCTTTCCGAATACCTTTTGATTCAGTACAGCGGGGTTCGCGTCCTCCTCGGTCTGGATGTGGAGACGCTGAGGGTACATGG
>DRBW01000084.1 GCA_011042705.1 Caldifarciminota bacterium | reverse complement strand
TAGTGCCGCCCCTAATTTTGTTGCTGGGAATCAGCCTCGATCCCCTGGATGTTGTGGGGGTCAGAGCAGGCCTCAGAAAAGGCAGGGATGAGTTCATTCCCTCCCTTGGCCTCGAGGTACATTCGGGCGGAAAATCTATAAGGGGAGGCCTTTACAGAGAGGGCAAAGAATTCACCTATACCTTTGGGTTCGGTTATTCGATTCCCAAGGCGATTTTCGATTTTGCTTTTGAAAAAAGGTCGGGCGACGATGATTACCGGGGCATTTTGTCGGTTAACCTTATTTCCATCCAGTAAGCGACAGGAACAGGTTCCAGAACCACTCCATCCTTTCCGTGGAGGCGTGAGCTTTCATCCTTAACCTGAAGCCGACGAAATTTTCTGTATTTCCCGCGATGTGGTGTCTGTTCTTGATCCCCGCGTTGTAGATCTCGAAGTCCGCATAGCCCTCGGGAAGGAGCACGAGAAAGCCCATCCCCGCGTTCGTTCTTTTTTCCACAGTACCTGTCAGAAAGTTTTCCGCTGGAAAAAGGGAATCGGGCCAGGGCTCAAACATATCGCCCTCGCCGTCTCTCGTGTGCTCGAAGAAGGCTCTCACCGAGATTATCTCGTTCAGGTGATAAATTCCCTCGGCGTAGAACTGATCGAAATCGGAGCCGAGGGGATGCCCCATGGGATCCCCGAGGAAAAGGGGCTTGTTCCACGGAAGGAGCTGATTATAGGTCCAGCGGTAGACCCTCGTATATTCCCCGATGAAGAAAGTCTTTTTGAGGAAAAGGGGATCGGCGGCTTCGAGTCCCAGGGTGAACCCCACCTCGTTGGGCTCTTTAACAGGGGAATGGCTCGTCTGCAGGTCGTCGATGAGGAATTCACCGTAGGCAGAGAATTTCCCCATGTAGAGCCTGGCCTCGATGTTGACGATGGGGTTATCGTCGGTTCCGCGGAGGAGCTGATAGGGCCAGTTAAGGAAAAATGGATTCATGTAAAATAGCTCGGGGGATCGGTCGGGTCCTCCGTAAATTATGGCATCGGTGGCGGTCAAAAGGAGTCTTTTAAAGAGAAAAAGTTCAAGCCTGTGGAGAGAGAAGTAGCGCTTGATCACCTCCCCTCTCTTCACTCTGTACTTTCCCCAGGCGAAATCGCTGTCGGCGACCCAGTCGTTAAGTTTGGCGTTATAGAGGATGTACTTTATCGGCCCCTTTTCATATGCCAGGTAGATGCCGTCCATCGGAAAAGAACGGCCTGACAAAAGCAGGTTGTATCTGGGAGATGGGCCAAAGGAGAAACGCTCCCTGCCGAGTATAGCCTGAATCGGCCCCTTTTTCAAAGCGAAATAGCCCCTTTCGTATTCGCCGTAGATCGTTTCTATCCATTTCCCGCGCGGATAAAGGGAATCGTCGCCGAAGTGGAAGAAGGGACTGACATAGAACTCCAGCCCCCCGATGTGGGCGCCCCCGCCGAAACCGAAATAGAAGGTGGTCACAGTGTCAGCAATGGGCCTGAGCCAGAGGTCAAAAGTGGAGCTTTTCCTGCGATCGATATAGGGGAGGATGATCGAGTTGTAGAGTTTGCGGCCGAAGGGATCTTCTTTTCGCAGGAGATAACCCGCCAGATTGCTTTCCCTGTATGGTCTGGAATGGGGATGAAGCGGACACATCAGGCCGCGCACCCTCAATTCCTCGAGCAACATGTACCTCGGGTCGTCGGGGGTCAGGTCGAAGGAGAGAAGAGGACCTGCCAGAAAAAGGAAGAGAATGACCTTTCTCATCCCACTAATATAAGGCGAGGAATAGGGTTTCTCAAGGAAAAAGCTTATAATAGGGCTTGACCGTTCGCGATGGGAACTTTTTTCTTCCGTGAGGGTCTATAAAGAATAGGAGGAAGTCATGAAAAGAGCCTTTTTATTTTTGATTTTACTCGCCGCGACGGGAGTCCTTACTGGCGCTGATCCCGGGGGGAAAGGGAGGCCCGGGATAGGCATTATAACGGGGTTCGTTTACGATGCCAGAGAAGGAATCCCCCTCGAATATGCCAGCGTCATCCTTTACAGGCTTAAAGACAGCACGAAGGTAACAGGCTACGCAACTGACAAAAGCGGTTTCTTTATCCTCAAGAACGTCCCGCGCGGGAAGTACTATCTCGAGGTGGACTTCATCGGCTACAGGAAGAAAGTCATCTCGCCGGTTTCCATTTCCAGAGAGAAGAGAAAAGTCGATCTCGGCAGGATAGAGCTCGAACCTTCCTACGTTATGATGGAGCCGGTGGAGGTCACGGGAGAAGCGCCGCCTATCACTTATAAGATCGACAAAAAGGTTGTGGAAGTTAGCAAGCAGCCGACAGCTGTGTCGGGAACTGCCATCGATGTCCTGGAGAACGTTCCGTCGGTGACCGTGGACGTGGAGGGAAACGTGAAACTCAGGGGGTCCGAGAACCTGACCCTGCTCATCGACGGGAGGCCTGTGCTCCTCGACCCCTCCCAGGCATTGCAGCAGATACCCGCCAATTCGATCGACAGGATCGAAATCATAACCAACCCATCGGCCAGGTACGACCCTGAGGGAATTTCCGGCATAATAAATGTGATCCTCAAGAAGGGCGCGAAGAGGACGTCGGGCGGTGCCCTCACTTTGAAGGGAGGGTCTTTCGGGAATTACGGCCTCGATGTCCTTTACAACCTGAATCTGGGCAGAACTAACCTTTACCTGAGCTTTAATCTCGGCCAGTACGCCCATCTTGCGACCCTGACCTCTGACAGGACAGCCGGGGCCCTTGCCGTCTCGTCGGAGGGGGATTTCCGCAGGAAGAGAAGTCCGTGGAGTTTCAGGACAGGGATGGACCTGAAACTGGGCCGTCGGGACAATCTGTCCCTCGGCGGGACCTACAGGGTCTGGAGAATGGGGGGCGAAACCGCCCTCTGGTACGAGGAGAAGGCCGATACATCGGAGGAAGCCGAGAGGTATTTCAGCGTCGATACCTTCGAGTTGCGCATTCCAGCTTATTCCGGGTTTCTCAATTACCAGCACCTATTTGGCGGCGACGAGCACAAATTCACCGGCGATCTCTACTACAGCCGGAGCGACAAAACCATAGAATCGAGAAATCTGAGATTCACCGAGGAGGGAGTGACAAAGAGCGGCCAGATCTCCGATAAGGAAGGGCCTTCTTACCTTGTGAGCGCTAAGCTAAATTATTCGAGGCCCTTCGGCTCTGGTCACAAGCTGGAGCTGGGCTACCAGGGCAAATGGAGGGGATCCCGGGAGATAGCCGATGTATCCGAATATGACAGCCTGTTGGGGCAGTTCATGGTACAGCCCGATTTTCATCACGATTCGAGGTATTTCAGAAGCATACAGGCCCTCTACGGGCTCCTCTCCCTCGAATCGGGAGCTTTCGGCGCCCAGTTAGGGCTGAGGGGCGAACACACGTACAGGAAGATCGAGGTCGTGGACAGAAACGACAGCTTTGAGATAAACCGATGGGATCTCTTTCCCTCGCTGCACACGTCGTACAGGTTCAGCGGACTCGGGCAGCTCTATGCCAGTTATTCGCGCAGGATATGGCGCCCAAGGAGCTGGTGGCTCGAGCCTGGAGTGACATGGATGGATGCCTATAACGTGAGGGAGGGGAATCCGTCCCTTAAACCTGAATACATCGATTCCTATGAGCTGGGGTTTCAGGTCCCGAAAGGGAGGGGATTCGTATCGGCAGAAGCCTTCTACCGGGTCACCCACGACAACATAGAGAGGGTTACGAGGATGTACGAGGAGGGAGTGCTTCTCCATACCTTCGTGAATTCCGGAACTGCCAGATCCCTTGGAGCAGAGCTCTCCCTGAATCTGACACCCTTCAGGTTTTATAACATTTACTGGACGGCAGACCTGTACCGGTACAGGCTTGAGGGAGTAGAGGGAGAGTCTCCCAAGGAGAGCTTTAACTGGAGCCTCAGACTATCCAACGAATTCAGGTTCGGCGGCGCGAGGTTTCAGGCCAACCTCCGCTATTATAGCCCTACCGTGACATCTCAGGGCGACCGGGGAGATTTTCTCACCCTTGATCTCGCCCTGAAGAAATCCTTCTTCGACAGGAAGCTCAATTTTGTTTTGCAGGCAAGAGATGTGCTTGGAACGGGCGACAGGGAGTTCACATCGGAGGGCACCGACTTCACATCCCACGTCCTCTTCGACAGGAAAAGCCCCTTTCTGATGGCACAGATAAGCTACAATTTCAATAATTTTCGGAAGTACAAAAAGGAGATCCCACAGGAGGAAGAGGGTGAGGACTACGAGATCTATTAAGCCTGTGGAACTTGTGATGGAAAAATTTCCAGAGGGCATAAAAACTGCGAAGATGAGCCTCTCGGTTCCCCTTGTTGATCGAAAAAGGGGACAATAAAAAAGGGCGGGGTCCCGATTGGAAATCGGGACCCCGCCCGTCCCCTAACCTCCGAAACCCAGCCTTTTCGTTCTCGCGCTCGTTCCCGTTTCCTCCTGAAAGTGGCGCTTCAGTTCTTCGTAATCTGGAAGTTTTTCCTCGTAAATCTCCCTCTTGAGTGCGGCCTGAAGGATGCTGTGAGCCTCGGCGTAGGTGAGCTTCTTCTCGAGGATGAGTCTCCTTATGTTTTCTCTGAATTCTTCGGGAGCAGTTTCCAAAAGTGGTTCAACGGAAGCAATGACTTCTTCGGGCTCAGCCTCGAACTTGAGTGTCAGATCGATGCGCCCCGGCCGCTTGAAAGCCTCGTCGAGCTCTTCATAAAAGTTGGTTGTGAAGATGAATACCCTGTTGTCGACCTCATTTAGCCCGTCGAGTAGGGAGAGATAGGAACTCTGCAGGTAATCGTGATATGAGTATCTGCCCCTCACCCCTACCGTATCGATGTCCTCGTAAATGAAGACGGCTCTGGGGAGAAATTCGAAGAACCTGACGGCAACGATGAATTCGGATGGATCCATCCCCGTCATGTTGAAGACGGGGATACCCCTTCTCACGAATTCTTTCACGATGGCCTTGATGGTGTAGGTTTTGCCGGTTCCGGGTCTGCCGTGGAAAAGGACCGATAAAGATGTTGAATAGCCCCTCTTTTTGAGGTGAGGGACGAGGTCAAAGTGGCCTATGATGTCCCTGTGAATGCGCTCGAGCTTCCTTCTATCGAGAGAAAGGCTGCCGAGTTCCGGGAGAGAGTCGACTCTCTCGACTCTGCTAACACCATAGGAAATCTGGAAGTAGCCTCCCACAAACACTTCCTTGAATTTTTCTTCGAGCCTCTTGAGGAAATTTTCGGACAGCGCCGGGTCGGGACTGTCGACCCTTATGTGAATATCGCCCCTCTGGGGGTAAACGTCCACAATGACCTGAAATTCTTCGTCCAGAAAAGTTCCGAAGGGAAAATGCTTTTCCGGGGAATCGAACATTTCGACGATTCTGCCCTTTTCAAGCCATATAGGAGAAGGACACAAGTCTCTTAAAGCCCTGGACAGAAATGGAAATAAAAAGCCTGGGTATATGTTGGTGTGACTGTGCTGCTCCATTCCCCTCTTGCTGCCCGGTGAGTGCCGCCTTTCGGAGGCGATGTACTTAACAGCATATTCGAGGAAGCTCATCCTGCTTCCCCCTTTTCCCTTTTTTCCCATTCACACACCTCCTTGCTTTTAAAGAACAAAATTCACAGGGCCCATCCCTGTGAATCGGTGCATATTAATAATCAGATAGGCTGGCTTTGTCAAGGGGGCGGCGGGTGTGCAATTTTTGCACACCCGCCGCCCGATGCATTCCGTTTTTAAAGAAAATTTGCTGCCGGGATCGGGCGTCTTCCCCTGCAGAGGTCTCGCCAGAGGATTGTTGTTTTATACCGGGTTTGCTTTATAGGGAGTCCTGTTTGACGGCGATGTGCTGCTCTTTGGAATAACCTTGATTTTTTGCCTTCCGGCTATTTTTATTTTAATGCGCCTTTACAAATGTACAGGCCGGCAATATAATAATAACTATGAATGTTTTGCTCGTTTACCCCAAATATCCTGAGACCTTCTGGAGTTTCAAATACGCCCTGAAGTTCATTTCTAAAAAGGCCTCTTTTCCGCCCCTTGGACTGATGACGGTGGCATCGCTTCTTCCCGAAGACTGGAATGTGAGGCTTCTGGACCTCAATGTTCGGGACATGGCGGATTCAGATCTCGATTGGGCTGACATGGTGATGATAAGTGCCATGCGAGTTCAGAAGAAGTCAGTCGACCAGGTTGTCGAAAAATGCAGGCAGAGAGGCATAAAAGTGGTCGGAGGTGG